>JBAXLV010000337.1:0-3535 GCA_037134635.1 Alcaligenaceae bacterium | reverse complement strand
GTTTCATGGCGGCTAGCACGCGATCGCTGCCAGCCTGCACGGGTAAATGTAAAAAGGAAACCAGTTTCGGTAGACGCGCATAGACTTCGGTCATGCGGGTGGTCATTTCTTTGGGATGCGAGGTGGTGTAGCGAATGCGCTCAATGCCCGGGATTTCGTGAACGTATTCAAGCAGGGTTGCAAAGTCAGCAATTTCTGTTGAGTGGGTGCGATCAAGGCCATCAAGCGTTTTGTTGCCACCTGCACTGCCGGTATGGCCGCCCATTTTGCCGCGGTAGGCGTTGACGTTTTGACCTAAGAGGGTCACTTCTTTGACCCCTTGATCCGCGAGATCGGCGACCTCGGTTAAAACGTCTTCAAACGGACGCGAAATCTCTTCGCCTCGGGTGTAGGGCACGACACAAAAGCTGCAATACTTGCTGCAACCTTCCATAATCGAAACAAAAGCGGTTGCACCTTCGACGCGGGGCGGCGGCATGGCATCGAATTTTTCAATCTCAGAAAAACTGATATCAACTTGTGATCGTCCCTCGCTTTTACGTCGGGCAATCAATTCAGGCAGGCGATGCAAGGTTTGGGGGCCAAAGACGACATCCACGTAGGGTGCACGATCAACGATCGCTGAGCCCTCTTGGCTGGCCACGCAACCACCAACACCGATAACAAGATTTGGATTCAGTGCCTTGAGGTGCTTAATGCGGCCCAGATCCGAAAATACTTTCTCTTGCGCTTTCTCACGCACCGAGCAGGTGTTAAACAAAATGATGTCCGCTTCTTCAGCAGTTTTTGTGATGACTGCGCCACGCTCTTGACCCAGCACATCAAGCATTTTGTCTGAGTCGTATTCATTCATCTGGCAGCCAAAGGTGCGGATGAATACTTTTTTTGGATTAGAAACGAGATCGGGTACCGCGAGAGGATCGGTTTTTTGCATGATGGCGCCGGAGCGGGTGTTGATCCCGTGGGCTAAGAAAGTTAAAGGATAAGTGTAGCGCTGAGTTTATTCTTCGTAGATTTCGTCGGCTTGCTCTGCTTTTTTTACGGGCTTGATCAGGTCTTCACGCTTGACGCCCAGCCACATGGCAATCGCGGCGGCAACAAATACAGAAGAATAGATACCAAACCAAATACCAATGGTGAGCGCGAGCGCAAAGTAATGCAGTGTGGGGCCACCAAAAATGAGCATGGCCATCACCATCATTTGCGTGCTGCCGTGGGTAATGATGGTGCGCGAAATCGTTTGCGTAATCGCGCCATTAATGACGTCGGCCACGGTCATATTGCGCTCTTTGCGAAAGTTTTCACGAATCCGGTCCATGATCACCACAGACTCATTGACCGAGTAGCCTAGGACGGCCAGTACGCCTGCCAAGACTGACAGTGAAAATTCCCAGCCAAAAAAAGCAAAGAATCCCAAAATAATGACAACGTCGTGCAAGTTTGCCAGCACGCCTGCGACTGCAAACTTCCATTCAAAGCGAATCGCAAGATAGAGCACGATGCCGATGATGACGAACAGCAAGGCCAGCAAGCCATTTTCAACGAGTTCGCGGCCAACTTGCGGCCCGACAAATTCAACGCGACGCAAGTCGGCGGTAGCGTCAGCGGCTTTTAGCGCCTTCATGACCGTTTCGCTTTGCGTCGTCGAGCTTTGGCCAGGGGTTAACGGCAGGCGAATCATGAGATCGCGCGAGGTACCAAAATTTTGCACTTGAAAATCGGTATAGCCTAAGCTGGACACCACCGTACGCACTTGCTCGAGGGGTGCAGACTGGGTGTAGTTGACTTCCATCACGGTGCCGCCGGTAAATTCGATCGACAGGTGAAAGCCGCGTGTCACGATAAAGAACACGGCAAGAATGAAAGTAATAAAGCTAATCGCGTTTAAGATCAACGCGTGGCGCATGAAAGGGATCGTGCGACCGATTCTGAAAAATTCCATGATCTTTTATGTACTAAGCAATTGCTGGCAAAGCGGTTGCTTTGCCAAGCGTGAAGTTCAATCCTACATTCAGTCTTTTGGTTTCCAGACAGTGCCAATCGAAATCGACTGGAGTTTCTTTTGACGGCCATACCAAAGGTTTGCCAAGGCGCGTACACCTACAACTGAGGTAAACATTGAGGTCAAAATGCCCAGGCAATGCACCACTGCAAAGCCGCGCACCGGGCCAGAGCCAAACACCAACAGCGCTACACCAACGATCAGTGTTGTTAAGTTTGAATCAAGAATCGTGCCCCAGGCCCGTTCGAATCCAAGATTAATCGCTTGTTGTGGTGCCTCGCCATTACGAAGCTCTTCGCGGATACGCTCATTAATCAGCACGTTGGCATCAATCGCCATACCAAGTGTGAGCGCAATTGCGGCAATGCCAGGCAAGGTGAGGGTGGCTTGCAGCATGGATAAGATCGCGAGAAGCATTAGTACGTTCAGCGCCAGCCCTACGGTTGAGAACGCACCAAACAGTTGATAATAGATCAGCATAAAAATGGCGATCGCAATAAAACCGTAAAGCGTTGAGTTAAAACCTTTGGCAATATTCTCAGCGCCTAAGCTTGGGCCAATCGTGCGCTCTTCGATAATTTCCATGGGGGCGGCAAGCGAGCCCGCACGCAACAGTAAGGCGGTATCGGCGGCGTCTTCAGCGGACATGCTGCCTGAGATTTGTACTTGACCGCCTGGGATCTCACCACGAATCACTGGTGCGGTGACGACTTCTCCGCGGCCTTTTTCAAACAGCAAAATGGCCATCCGTTTGCCCACGTTGTCGCGAGTGACGTCACGAAAAATCCGCGCACCTTTTGAATCAAGAGTGAGGTGTACGGCGGCTTGTTGCGATTGATTATCACGGCCCGCTTGCGCATCCTGCAAATTTTCGCCCGTTAAGATCACTTGGCGACGCAGTAATAGGGGTCGACCATCACGATCTTGATAGCGTTCAAGGCCGAAGGGCACGGTGCCAGCAGCCAAGGCGCTGGTTGCGGCGGGCGAGTCATCGACCATGCGAATTTCTAGCGTGGCTGTGCGGCCCAAAATATCTTTGGCTTTTGCGACATCTTGTACACCGGGCAGTTGTACGACGATGCGATCTGCGCCCTGTTGCTGAATGACGGGCTCGGCGACACCGAGTTCATTAATACGATTGTGCAGGGTAGTGATGTTTTGCTTTAACGCGTTGGCTTGTACTGCGGTGATTGCAGTCTGGCTGAGTGTGCCAACGATTTGTTGCCGATCGCCCTCAGAGCGCTCGAGCATTTGCAGATCAGGATTGCGTGTACGCAGGGTATTCATGGCGCGGTCGCGATTGGCTGTACTTGAAAAGGACAGTACGACGGACATGGCACTGCGTTCGATGCCGGTGTTCTCAATTTTTTGATCACGTAGCGCCGCGCGCAGATCAGTGACCAGAGAGTCGTAGCGGGCGGTGAGGGCACCTTGCATATCGACTTGTAATAAGAAGTGCACGCCACCGCGTAAATCAAGCCCAAGATACATTGGGTGTGCGCCAATCGCGCTGAGCCAGCTTGGCGATGCCGG
>JBAXLV010000336.1:0-3538 GCA_037134635.1 Alcaligenaceae bacterium | reverse complement strand
CTAGTAGGGCTTTCAAGGGTTGCACTGAATTAATCGGCGCTCGATCACCATTAATCTCACTATCACCACTCAGATAAGCGGCTCCGGTTTGAAGTGTCCAGCGGCTGCCTACCTGCACTTCGACTTGTGCCACGACCCCTTGAATCTTCGCTTTGGTTAAATTGACATACTGATAAATGGTCGGATCTAAAGGCCGACCGCCCCCGCCAATCACTTCTTGGCTGATAAAGTTTTCATAGCGATTTTCAAAACCCGCGACCGAGTAACGCAGGCCTTGCGCCTTACCCCTAAAGCCGACTTCAAGGCTATCGGCATATTCAGGTTTAAGCGCTGGGTTTCCAATGCTGGTGTACCCCGAGGCTAAATTGGCAAAGCCATTATTCACTTGATCTGGTGTGGGCGCACGAAAGCCTCGCGCCAACTGAGCATACGGAGCAAAACTTGGGTGTAGTTTCCAGACAGCCCCAATCCGAGGTGTCAGCGCTTGCCCAGTTAACGGCGTGATCGCCGAGCCGCTGTACCCTTTTTCTGAGGGGCTGATGTTGTAAGCATCAAAGCGCACACCAGGAATCAAACTCAGCGCACCGAGTTCAATTTCACTTTGTAGAAATGCGCCACCCAAGGTGTACGTGGTGTCTGGAAAAGGCTTTGAAGGAAACCGATTACCGTAAGGCGGCACTGTTCCATCGCGCAGTGCGGTGATTTCTGATTGACTCAGATCCACGCCATACGTGAGCCGCTGATTCACCCAACCGGTCAGAGATGTTTGAAATTGCGTCGACACCCCGATGACTTGTGTACGAAAGGTATTGTCTCGCGTGCGTTCAGAGGCACGCGCACGCTGCTCGGTTGCGTACTGATTAACTTTTGCTTCTTGCCAATACACCCGCGTGTCGATGCTTTGTATCCATTGCGCATTTAAATCATTGAATTGATGTTCTAGTGAGATTCGATCGCGCTCAACATGATCTTTTGTGAAGAGATCCGTTGTACTTCGGGGTTGATAGGGCGGCACTGCGCGCGCTGAGAATACGTTTGTGTTTTGGCTGCGCCGCTGTGACTCAACCGTCAAGCCAAGTTGCTGTGAGGCATCAATCGAAAGGATCGCTTTACTGAGTAAATAGCGGTTGTTGTAATCGACAGGATTGGGCATTGTTCGGTCAATGGTCTGATCTGCGTTACTACCCTTATTACCGGTTTCGTGCCCCTGACGATAGCTACCTAACACCATGGCTTGCCATTGGTTATTTTTCCCGGCAAAGGCCAAAGTACTTGACCAGGCCTGATCGATGCTTGCATACCCGCCACGGACGAAGCCACCTGTAGCCTGCCCCGTACGTATCAAGTCAGTTGGGTCGAGCGTGCGAAAGCTAACAGCCCCTGCCAGGCCATCACTGCCATACTGCGTTGAAGCAGGGCCACGCAAGATCTCGACGCTTTTTAATCCGTCAACTTCGATGTAATCGCCCCGACCTGTCGCAAACGGACCAAATGCAAAACCGTTTGGAATACGAATGCCGTCCACCAACATCAAAACCTGGTTACCCCCCAAGCCGCGTATATTGACCCCCTCTTGGCCCGCGCGGCCCGTCGGGCTGCCACCGGTACCAAAACGCGTGGGGCCGACGGGAACCGTCACGTCTGGCTCATCGCGAAACAGCTCTTTTAAATTGCGTGCGCCTTGTTTTTGTATAGTGGCTGCAGGGATCACCGAGACACTACTTGGTACGTTATCGATCTGTCTTGCGCTGCGTGTTGCACTTACCGTGACCTCGTTGAGCTGAGTCGTGTTTGAGGACAATGGATTTTCGGTTTGCACGCGGGCTGCAGACGTTTGCCCAGTGGCTTGCTGAGGCAAGGCGGTGAAGGTGAGACTGAAAGCGAATGCAAGTTTTGCGTTGCGCAGCATAAGGTGTCCTAAAGTGATTTAGGCACTGGCTGGCGTCGGCTGGCTTGTGCAATTTAAAGATTGACCGCAGAGTGCGGTATAAAAAAGCCTATTTTGTGAGAATCAATTTACCGAGTGCGGTCTGTCGTAACCGGTACAAATCGCCGCGATGCTCAATTTCAATTTCTTTGGCCGATTGAAAGAGTAGCTGAGTCGAGATGCGAATCACGCCTTCGGCATCAAACACAAGAGGCTCTTGACCCGCGCGTTGAGCGCTTTTTTGAGCCTGAGACTTTTCGAACCGAGAGCGATTGGCAGTTGATGAATCATCCATGCAAACATTTTAAACGATAATGATTCTCATTTGCAAATGAGTCGCGTAAAACTACTTTGGGGATGAAGCCGACATGCCCCGCACAATTGTCAGCGCATTGTGTTCATACATTTTTAGATAGGTATCTGCTGCAGTGCCCGGTTCGGTCAAAGCGTCCGCGTACAAAACCCCGCCAATGCTGGCACCACTGTCTTTCGCAATGCGAGCAAGCGCCCGCGGATCTGAAATATTTTCTGTGAAAATTGCTGACACCTTATTCTTTTTAATCTGGTCAACAATCCGTACGATCTCTGCAGCCGAAGGTTCGCTACCGGTTGACATCCCCTGCAAAGGATAAAATTTCACGCCATAGGCCGCAGCAAAGTATCCAAAGGCATCATGCGAAACAATGACGCGCCGTCTGTCGGGTGGCACTTCTGCAATACGCATCTTGATCGTCTGATCAAGCACCTTCATACGCTGAATGTAATCATTCGCATTTTGCTCAAATACAAATGCTTGTTCGGGCAACGCCGCGGTCAACGCCAGGCAAATAGTCCGAACATAGCGCTCTGCATTCGTCAGGCTTTGCCAGGCGTGCGGATCGAAAGCACCTTGAGAGGGCGCATGGCGATGTTCTTGTGCGTTATTCGTATGAGAGTGGGCTTCGTGTGATGCCAAGCTAGGCTGAATACCCTGGCTCGCAATGACAATTGAACCGCGATAGCCAGAGGCTTTAACCAGGCGATCAAGCCATCCTTCAAAACCCAAACCATTGACAACCACCAAGCGTGCTGATGCAATTCGCTTGGCATCAGCGGGGGTTGGATCAAAAATATGTGAATCAGCGTCGGGGCCAACAAGCGCGCTCACCGCTACGTGCGAACCACCTACCTCTCGTACCATATCGGCCAAGATCGAAAAACTCGCGACGACCGGCAAGGGTTGCGACATCGCCATCGGTACAAACAAGGACAATGCACAGGCTAGCCAGAATTTTCTGAAATACATCACGATCGCCCTGCGCCTCTTAAGCTTCTTTGTGCTGATGAGCCGGAAACCAAACCAACCTCAGGCTGTCGCGCGCACCCAAACAAAGTGACAATACATACAAACCGCCGGCAAACAAAACAATTGCGGGCCCGGAAGGCACATTGACGTGATATGAAAGCAATAAACCGAAGACACCACTCAACGCGCCAAGAACAGCGGCCAAGATTGCCCGCGCCACAACGCCTGCACACCAAAACCGAGCCGCCGTTGCAGGCAACATCAATAAACCGACCGCCATCAGCGTGCCCAATGCCTGAAACGCTGACACCAAAGTTAAGACGACC
>JBAXLV010000335.1:0-3545 GCA_037134635.1 Alcaligenaceae bacterium | reverse complement strand
ACTGACCGGTGCGCCGTCCCGCAACGCGTACAGCACCAAAATATAGCCTAGGGGTGACAGCACCCCAATTGCCCAGGCCAGTGGCCAATAGCCACGCATCGCCGTCATGGCTTGCTTAGGTTGGCGGGCTGTATGGGGCAACATCATCAACGTGCGGGTTGCACAAGTTGCCCAGTCAAACACCACTGGGGCGATTAATAGGGTTTTGACGCCATAAGCATCCACCAGGGTGTACGCGGCGATCAATACACCAACAAGCGCACCCCAGCGCACCCCAAGCATTGCTGCGGGCTGCAATAGCCGGCTAATTTTTCCTTGAGTAGCAATTAACAATACGCCTAAAACCACGCAAAGCATCCCGCTAATGCCTCGGATCGTTCCAGGTTCGCCCAGCAATAACAAAGCACCTACCGTCGACAGCATTGGGCCAGTGCCGCGCGCAATCGGGTACACCACTGATAAATCAGCCAGTTGATAACCACGTTGCAGGCAAAGGCTATAGGCTAGGTGCAGGGCGCCCGACAAGGCAATGCAGCCAATAATCGGCCAGCTCCAGTCATTTTGCTCAAAAACTAAAATCCAAATCACCCAGGGGGCGTACACAATCGTGCAACATAGCCCATAGGCAAACACAAACGCTGAGCCCACGTGGGCGGCGCGTTTAGCCAGCAGATTCCACGAGGCGTGGGCGATCGCGGCTGCAATGACAAACAGCAAAGCGGTAGAGCTCATAAAACCTTATATTTTGAGTGAAACGACAGCGGTCAAAAACCTGTCATAAGCGGCTTTGTAACATTAGGCGGGCTGTCGATTGGCAGAAACACCTAAAAGTGTTGTAGAATCAATGGCTTTGTTAACGCATCCTCTGCCCGGTAGCGGCCCCTGAATAGGTCAGGCGCACGCCAAACAACACCGATCCAGGCCCCATGTTTTGTCATCAACGTGTTGATTTCATTGCAAGGTGTACTGGTGATATCACCGAGAGCATGATGACTAGGAGTTCATATGAACCTGATCGCTATTCTTGAGCAAGAAGAAATTGCTCGTCTTACCGGCGGTAAACCCGTCGCACAATTCGCCCCTGGCGATACTGTGATTGTTAACGTCAACGTGGTTGAAGGGGCGCGCAAACGTGCCCAGGCCTTCGAAGGTGTTGTGATTGCCCGTCGTAACCGTGGCCTGAATTCATCATTTATCGTTCGCAAAATTTCTTCTGGCGAAGCCGTTGAGCGTACGTTTCAATTGTATTCAACTCAAATTGCCTCGATTGAAGTCAAACGTCGTGGTGATGTTCGTCGTGCCAAACTTTATTACCTGCGCGATCGTTCAGGTAAGTCAGCACGTATTAAAGAAAAACTCGTTCGTAAAACGGTTGCTGCGGCGTAAGCTGTTTTCAACGCTTTGCAGCAGTTACAAAAAAGCACCCGAGGGTGCTTTTTTGTTTGGGCCTGATCAGCAGGTCGTATTAACGGTTACCAAGATATAACTCAGTCATCTGTGAGTCTGCGAGGATTTCACTTGCTTCACCAGACAGCACGCAGTGCCCCTGGTCCAAAATATATCCACGTTGACTGATTTGCAGCGCTTGCCGTGCGCGTTGTTCGACCATAAGCACGGCCACGCCACGACTTGGCAGTTCACGCACAAGCTCAAAGACTTTTTCAACCAATGTGGGGGCGAGTGCTGCTGTCGGTTCGTCAAGTATCATAAGCTTAGGTGAAGGCATTAAGGCACGGGCGAAGGCAAGCTGCTGTCGCTCTCCACCCGATAAATGACTTGCACGCTGCGACAGTTTTTCAATCAGCGCTGGAAATAATTCAAGCACTGCCGCGAGGCGCGCATCAATTTTTTTGACCCCACGTACCACCTGTAAGTTTTCGCGTACGGTAAGCGAACCAAAGATATTTGCGACCTGTGGCACATAAGCCAGCCCAGCATAAAAACGGTCTTCCGCTGCCAAGGTTTCAATTGAGCGACCATCCAGAAAAATTTCGCCACGCACCCTTGGCAGTAAACCTAGCAAGGCTTTGACGAGTGTTGATTTCCCAGAACCATTCGTGCCTGCAATCGTGACGATTTCTTTTGATTCAACGGTTAAATTAATATCAGCCACAATATCGACTTCGCTGTAGCCACCCGAAATATTTTTTAAGGTGAGCAGGCTCATGTCACACCACCCATATAGGCTGATTGCACCCTTGGATCATCCAATACACTTTGCGGTTCGCCTTGCGCCAAGATGACACCTCGATCCATGACGATGAGTCGCTTGGCTAACGCCTTGAGCGCTTGAAGGTGATGCTCGATCACAATAAATGCAATCCCTTTTTGGTTCAGACTGAGGATATGCTCACTTAACTGCCCGATCAGCACGGGGTTCACCCCTGCAAAGGGCTCATCCAGCAAAATACAGCGAGGCTCTAGCATCAGTACGCGACCCAATTCAACCAATTTTTTTTGTCCGCCCGAAAGATTGCGTGCCAGGACATCCCTGACTTTAGACAGTTTAAGAAACTCGAGGATTTCGTCTGCTTTTTCGCAGAGTACCTGCTCGCGGTTTTGACGAGCGCGCGTATTGAGTAGAGCGGCGAATAGTTGTTCGCCTTCTTTGTTGGGTGCTCCGGCTAATAAGTTTTCGTGCACCGTTAAGGATTTGAACTCGCGGGGCACTTGAAAAGTACGGACAAGCCCGCGTCGGGCGCGCTGGTCAGGTTCGAGTGTGGTGAGGGTGTGACCGTTAAAAATAATTTTTCCAGCGCTTGCGCGTTGCTGTCCCGCGATGGCCGCAAACAGCGTACTTTTTCCTGCGCCATTGGTTCCGGCAATTCCTAGAATCTCGCCGGGATACAAGGAGAATGAAACAGCATCAACGGCCTTAAAGCCGCCGTACAGGCAACTGACCTGTTCGACCTCAAGCAGGTTGTTTAATTGTTGAGCCGGGGCTTCTGTGATCATGTTGATGGCCGCCCACCGAAGAACCCATTCGGTCGATAAAGTGTTACCAAAATAAGTGCTAAGCCAACAGCCGCTAGTCGCACGCTTGCCATTTGTACTTCAGATACACCCGGGATCCAGTCTTTAATAAAGCGTGAACCTTCTAGAAAAACCATTAAGAGCACGGCGCCGCCTAAGGCTCCACGCACCGTACCCGCGCCGCCAATGATGAGCCCCATCCAAACATAAAAAGTCACGAGTGGGATGAACTGTTCGGGGCTGATGAAGGTGATGAAGTGTGCGTAAAAGGCGCCAGCTAAGCCTGCGAGCGCTGCGCCCAGCATAAAAATTTGTATTTTGAATGTTGTGGGATTTTTACCTAAGGCCATCAGAGCTGTTTCATCGTCTCCGATTGCGCGTAATAAACGTCCTAGTGGACTGCGGATTAGGCGCAGTGTGCCCCAGGCCACTAAAGTGGTGAGCACGAGAAGCAAAGCGAATAAGGCGTTGTCAGACTGGCCGGGCCCGAGCGAGGCGAAGACTTTTGGAATGCCGGGCAAACCTTGTACACCTTTAGTGAGCCACTCTTCTTGTTGAATCGCGATCCGGAC
>JBAXLV010000334.1:0-3558 GCA_037134635.1 Alcaligenaceae bacterium | reverse complement strand
GTCAATGGTCTCAAAGGGTCCCATGAACGACCACCGCAGCCCCAAACCTTCGCGAATGGTGACATCTAGCCCTTCTGCGTCAACATAGCCCTGCTCAACCAACCTAAACGCCTCACGCAGCAACGCGCCTTGCAAGCGATTCAAGATAAATCCACGTAATTCGCGATGAATTTTGACGGGTTTTTGACCCACACTTTCCATGACGTCCCAGGCTTTTTGCACCATAGCAGCATCGGTCCAGGGGGCGCCGCAGATCTCAACGACTGGAATCAAGTAAGGGGGGTTCACTGGGTGCGCAATCAGACAGCGCGAGCGGCCTGGCAAGTTCTCGCTAAAAGCTGAGGCTGGAATACTTGAAGTCGAGCTCGCTAACACGGTGGTCGGTGCCGCGAGCTTATCCATTTTGGCAAAGATCTCGATTTTCATCTCAACGCGTTCAGGCAAGTTCTCTTGCACATAGTCGACGTCTTTTAAAACTTCTTCAAGCGTGGCGCTGGCGCTAATTCTCGAAATCAACCCTTTTGGATCTGTGATCAGCCCAGCACTCTGCAAATCGGCGACCTGTTTTTCAATCAGCGTAAACGCTAGCGTGACTGCCTTCGGGTCACCATCCCACAGTTTGACCTCATGGCCACCGCGCGCAAAAACAATGGCCCATGCTTGGCCAATCAATCCTGAACCCACGACCGCGATTTTCATTTTTTCTCCTGTGAGGTAATAACTTTTTATTCAAACTAGTGTAGTGCTGAATCGGTGGTCACAAAGCATTACATTGGGCCGCTGCAAGACAAACCGTTTGCAAGTGAATATCCACGATCTGGCTAACGTCGGTACTGTACCCGCCAGCCATCATGATCGCCATCGGGCAGCGTTGGCTCTGCGCATACTGCATCACCATCAGATCGCGCGTGGCCATGCCAGCCTTCGTGACTTTTAGGCGGCCTAACCGATCGGATTCGTGGGCGTCGGCGCCAGCAAGGTAAAGCACGAACTGGGGCCCAAACCGTGCTTTGACCTTTGCCAGCGCTGCAGCCAGCGCCTCGAGGTACGGCTCATCCTGGCAGCCATCAGGCAAGGGCACATCAAGCGAGCTCTGTTGCTTATTAAACGGGTAATTGCGCGCACCATGTAGCGATAACGTAAAAATCGTGGCGTCGCCTTGAAAGATTGCAGCCGTCCCATCGCCTTGATGCACATCCAGATCAATGATCGCAATCTTCGTTTTGGGGCTGCTGGTTCTTTGCAATACCTTTGCAGCAATCGCTGCATCATTAAACACACAAAAGCCACTGCCGCGTTCGCGATACGCGTGGTGCGTGCCACCAGCAAGATTCACTGAAATTCCGTCTATGCTTGCAGCCTCACAGGCCGCGAGCGTAGCCCCGACTGAGCGTCGTGAGCGCTCGACCATTTCTGGGCTCCAGGGGAAACCAATCTCGCGTTGCTCTTTTGCACTGAGCTCGCCTCGGATAACAGCTTGCAGATACCGCGGGCTATGGGCCAACAAGATCTGGGTATCGGTCGCCGCCGGGGCTTCGTTCAACTCAATATTACCTTGAGCACTCACCGCATCGCGCAGCAGTCGGTACTTGGACATCGGAAAGCGGTGCCCCTGCGGCAATGGCAAAACGAAATGATCAGAGTAAAAGGCTTTCACGGTGGCCAATGTCGTCGAATGGTACTGATAAATGCTATTTAAACATTCGTCTGACACTCAATCGTACTGAGCGTGCTAATCGCCCTTGATATTGTTGTCGCGAATAATTTGACCGAAGCGTCGGTAATCTGACTCAATTCGGTTTGTGAGCACCTCAGGCTTTCCGCCAACGGGTACATAGCCCAGCGCTTTAAAACGCTCCAACACTGTCGGCGTATGCAAAATTTTATCGGACTCTTGGCTAATGCGATCAATCGCCGCCTGAGGCGTACCGGCTGGATACGTCAGACCTAGCCAGACACCAATATCAAATCCCGGAACGGTTTCTGCAAGGGAGGGGACCTCCGGCAAACCCGAAAACCGGCTCGATGTCGACACCGCAAGTGGTATCAAGCGGCCACTTTTAAAGTGCTGGATTGCAGGGCCAACTGAGCTGAAAGTCACGTCGACATGACCACTGATCATGTCGGTGTTCGCTGGCGCTTGTCCTTTGTACGGAACATGCACGAGATTGATCCCCGCCTCGTGCTTGAAAAGCTCTGCCGCAAGGTGTCCTGAAGAACCATTACCCGACGAAGCGATGGTGAATTTACCCGGATTCGCTTTAGCCAGGGCAATCAGCTCAGCCACATTTTTTACTGGCATTTTTTGTGGGTTCACCACTAAGACCAACGGAAGGTTTGCCGTCAAACTCACCTGCGCAAAACTTTTTAGTGCGTCGTACGGCACGCTATGCAAGTGTGGGTTAATTGTGAAGGGTGGATCTGAGCCGAAGCTGATGGTGTAGCCATCCGGTACGGCTTTCGCCAACAAGTCTGCACCGATCACGCCTCCGCCGCCCGCCCGATTTTCAACAATGAAGGGCTGACCTAAGGCCAGCGCAAGTTGCTCTGCCATGAGGCGTGCCGTCAAGTCAGCGGCACCGCCAGGTGCGTAGGGCACAATCATTTTGATCGCCTTGGTTGGCACCCACTGCGCGTAGGCAGGCGCCATCGTGCCCGCGATCAAAAATAGACTTGCCAGCCACGCGCTCACCCCTTTCATGCGGCGATGCCCTTTTCTTTTGACTCGCCGTAGGGTGGCGAATAAATCACCAACACACGCACGGGCTCTTCGCTAATGCGCGTAAAAGCATGCACCTCATTCGCTGGAAAAAAACACGAATCCCCTGGGCCCAGCTCACAGGTTTCGCCGCCTACTTCAGCGCGTGCACGGCCTGAAAGCATGTAGCAAACCTGCTCAATTCCGGGGTGACGATGCGGCAACGCGCCACCGCCATCACCTTCAAGTTTGCCTCCCACCACGCCTAACAACACTTCGAGATGTTTGGCCCCGACAGTCTCGGGCCCAATCAAACGGCGATTAACCGTGTCGCCATGGTTCGCGGGGCTATACGGGGTCACGTCTGATTCTTTAATGAAATACCGGCTCTTCGTCATTCTGCTCTCCGTGATTATTTATTTAAGGTCTTTGAACGCATGCTACAAGCATTTACTTGCTTTTTCTAGACATCTACTTGCTATGATAGGAAAAATACAAAGCATCCACTCAAGCGGTGCATCAACTTGGAGATCCACATGAAAGTATATGAAGCAGTCACGGTTGGTTTAGTTGCTGAAGGTTGCAAAACACTCTTTGGTCTGATGGGTGACGGCAATATGTCGCTTTGGGGCGCGTTGGGGCGTCAGGGCAAAATCAATATCGTCTCGTCCTTTAATGAAGCGGGTGCCGTCTCTATGGCAGATGGCTATTCCCGCACCACGGGCCAAGTTGGTTTGTGCACGATCACCTGTGGCCCGGGCCTGACTCAAGTTGGCACCTCGCTGAGCATTGCCGTGCGCAATCGCTCGCAGATGGTACTCATTACCGGGCAAATTGCTGCGGTTGCAAAAAATAATATT
>JBAXLV010000333.1:0-3585 GCA_037134635.1 Alcaligenaceae bacterium | reverse complement strand
ACCTCTGGTGTGGGACGGTGGCCGTTCTTGAGCGTGATCAAAATATCCGCGTCGAAGGCTCCAATCGTACCCGAGCTGCTGTACGACAAGTTGATGCCACTATTAGGCAAACCGATATTGTCGAGCACCGAGTCAAGCTCTTTTTCTGGAATGATTTGGCGAATAACCGCCTGCACTTCGTCGGCGATGACTGCAGTGCGTTCAACGCGTGTGCCTGTTGGCGCGCGCATATGAAGCTTGATCTGCCCGGTGTCTACATACGGGAACAAATCTCGTCCTAGCAAACCGAATAATCCACAGGACAGCAGACAAAACCCTAAAAAGGTAAAAATGAATCGTTTGCGATGAGTGAGTAAATGACTTAAAAAAAGTACGTAGCTGGTTCTGAATTTCTCAAAACGCTCATTAAAACCGACGTGTACGCTGTGGACCCAACGTGCGACAAGCCCCGGTTTGCCTGGATTGCGCAACAGCAGGTAAGCCATGGTGGGCACGAGGGTGCGCGACAACACATAAGAGGCCAGCATGGCAAAACAAACGGCCTCTGCGAGCGGAACAAAAAGGTATTTGGCCACGCCGCCCAAAAAGAACATTGGAACAAATACGATACAGATACAAAGTGTTGACACAAAGGCTGGCACGGCAATTTCACCTGCCCCATCCATGATCGATTCATACAGACCTTTGCCCATATGCAAATGACGTTCAATGTTCTCGATGGTGACTGTGGCGTCGTCGACCAAAATTCCGACGGCAAGTGCTAGACCGCCCAGCGTCATGATGTTGATGGTTTCGCCGAGCATGTGCAAGGCAATGAGCGAAGTAAAAATTGAGAGCGGGATCGATACTGCGATGATAGTCGTCGTGCGCCAGTTGCCTAAGAACAGTAGCAGCATGATGGCGGTTAATACACCCGCAATCAAGGCTTCATGAATGACGCTCGCGATGGCGTCTTTCACAAAAATTGATTGGTCTGAGAGGAGTTTGACCTCAATGCCTTCGGGCAGCAAGGGTAAGAGCGTAGGCAGTTTGATTTTTAAGGCGTTGACGACATCAAGTGTTGATGCTCCACCGTTTTTGAGTGCCGTCAGTAAAAGGCCCCGTTTGCCGTCTTGGCGCACGATATTTATTTGTGGTGAAAACCCGTCACGAATGTGCGCAACTTCTCGCATAAAAGTTGTGACGCCGTTACTTGTTTTGATGGGTATGTCGTTGAGCCCAGCAATACTTGGGGGTGAGGCATTCATCGAAATGCCAAATTCGGTATCTCCGATTTTGGCGGTGCCCGAGGGCAGGGTCAGGTTTTGAGTCGTGATGGCGTTCACGATGTCAGAAGAAGTTAAGCCTTTGGCCAGCAAGGCCTGAGGGTCAATATCGACCGATACTGCCCGCACTTTGCCACCATAGGGAAATGGCATTGCAATGCCAGGCACGGTAATCAGTTGTGGGCGCAAAATATTAAGCGCTGCGTCAAAGAGTTCTTTTTCAGCCAGCACGTTGCTCGACATGCCAACCTGTACGACCGGGATTGAGGAGGCGGTGTACTTAATCACCAGGGGCGGCGTAATGCCTGGTGGCATTTGCCGTACGATCGCCGTCGCTGAGGCAACGACCTGCGCAATGGCTGTTTGAATATTGACGTTAGGTTGAAAGAAAATTTTGATGATCGCAATGCCGCCAAGCGAGCGCGATTCAATATGTTCAATGTCGCTGACGGTGGTTGTGAGTGAGCGTTCGTGCGATTGCGTGATGCGATTGCCCATTTGCTGGGCGGATAAGCCGTTGTAGCTCCAGATCACGCTAATGACTGGAATATTAATCTCAGGCAGCACATCCACCGGAGTGCGCATCACCGCAAAGGGCGTTGAGAGCAGGATGAGAATCGCCATCACGATAAACGTGTAGGGTTTTTCTAACGCTGTTCTAACAATCCACATTGAGAACGACCTAGGCTAAGCTTTTCAATTATCAGAATTCTTAAGACAAAACAAAACCACGCCCAGTGAAAAATAGGTGTTTTCCACTAGACTTTAAAGTGCGTGAGTATAGAGGAAGCTTGCCCCTGCCGATAGTTGTATTTCGCTGAACAGGCTAGGCAAAGGCGTTTCAATGTGTTTCACCGAGTGGGTGCGAAGACCTGGCGCGTTTTAAAGATGTGCTGAAATCAAAAGATAAACATAACTTAGTAAATAAAGAGCCAGATTCGTTACTTTCTGCGGTCAAGCAGGCGTTTAACCTTCGAGCTTTGTGACGTCAGGGTGTACTGATCGAGATCCCCTTTGTTGACGGGTGTGATTTGCACCTTGAGGCTCAGTACCTCTTTCATGCGTCGTTCAAGTTCTTCACGTAAGGCCGCGCGGTCTACCTGAGGGTCAATGACTTCAACCCAAACATCCATGTGATCGGTTGCCGCTTCGCCCACGCGATCAACAAAACAAAAGTATTCGCCATTCAGACGTTTATCTTCAAGCACGGCGGCGCCAACCGCCTCTGGAAACACGTTGACCCCCCGCAACTTCACCATGTTGTCGTTACGTCCGAAAATACGTTTCAGACGGCGTGAAGTATTCCCGCAGGGGCAGGCGGTGGTGTGAAAGGCCGAAATATCATTGACGTTAAAGCGAATCTGCGGCGCACCGTATTTATAAAGCGTGGTGATGTAGGTCGTGCCTTTTTCGCCATCAGGCAACATTTTTCCGGTCTCAGGGTCAGCCATTTCTAGGATAAAAGCGTCTTCCATGACGTGCATGCCCGTTTGGTGTTCGCACTCGGCGGCAAGCATGCCGCTTTCGTGCGTGCCGTACATGTCAAAGGCTTTTGCACCCCAGAGGTCTTCAAGGATTTCGCGATTTTCCATGCCTAAATGGGTGCCAAGCAAACGGATGCCTAAAGATTTTGGATCGATACCGAGCTCATCACGCGCAACGATGGCCATGTGGCGCAAATAGGCAGGGAAGCCCAAAATCACTTTGATACCCCAGGCCTTGATGATTTCAATTTGCCGACGGGTGGGGGTGTTGGCGCCGCTGCCCGTCATCACAGGCACTGCGCCGGTATAGCGCCATAGGGCTTCGCGTGGGGCCATGCCACCATTTCCCAGACCAAGCGAAAGGGTGACGAGCACCATGTCGCCGGGCTTGATCCCATGCATAGCCATACGGCGCCCACCCAAGATCGCCATCGTCTCGCGGTCTTGTGGTGAGTACAGCATCGGGCGAGGTAGCCCGGTGGTGCCGCCACTGGTTTGCAATACCAACGGCATGTGTTTTCCGCTTTCAGGCGAGATCCCCATGAAGTCACCAAACGGTGGGTTGCGGTCAATGCTTTTACGGATGTCGTTGACGTCGTAAACCGGAATTTTGGTCAGATCGTCAAGGCCGCGAATGTCTTGTGGCACCAAGCCATGCTCGGTCCAGTGGCGTTTAAAAAATTCGATCTCCCAACCGCGCGCAACCGTCTTTAAGAACCGTTGTTCTTGAAGCGCGCGCATCTCGTCACGTGAAAGTTTTGCCGTGGTGTGAAAGTAGGTGGGTGGGGGCGGATAGTCGCGCCACAGTTGTGCAAAATCAAGTGATCGAAAGTACC
>JBAXLV010000332.1:0-3612 GCA_037134635.1 Alcaligenaceae bacterium | reverse complement strand
GCATCGTGAAAAGTGTGAATACCTCAGAAATGGTGTGCGATGCACCGTTCCGGCAGGTGTTTACTTTATGATGGGTGACAATCGCGATAACAGCCTCGATAGTCGTTATTGGGGTTTTGTCCCCGAGGCCAATATTGTCGGGAAAGCTTTCTTTATTTGGATGAACTTTAGCCACCTGAGCCGTATCGGGCGCTTTCATTAAGTTCATATTGTTTCAGTCACCGCTAATTTTATTTTTCCATGTCACCCTCCGCGCTTGAGACTTCGCTTGGATACCAGTTCGTCAAACCTGCTTTGCTTGAGCAGGCTTTGACGCATCGTAGCCATGGCGCACGTCATAACGAGCGGCTTGAGTTTTTAGGTGATTCGGTCTTAAGCGTATCGGTCTCGGCGCTCTTGTTTAGTCATTACGGCACGTTGGATGAGGGTGATCTCTCGCGCGTGAGGGCAAATTTAGTCAAGCAAGCCTCGCTTGCCGAAATTGCTCAAAAGCTCGAAATCTCAAAATACCTACGCCTAGGTGAGGGCGAGCTTAAAAGCGGCGGGTTCAGGCGGCCTTCGATTTTGGCCGACACCTTCGAAGCGATTTTGGCTGCCGTATTTATAGATGGTGGCTACGTCGCGGCCCAGCAGTTAATCGAGCGTCTGTATGTTCCGATTTTGGCAAGCGTTGATCCGTTAACCCTAGGCAAAGACGCAAAAACCTTATTGCAAGAGTTTTTGCAAAGTCGCCAGTACGCATTACCCGTATACAGCGTTGTTGCCACTCATGGCGCGGCGCATAGTCAGCAGTTTGAAGTTGAGTGCTCGGTTCCGGTGCTTGATATCAAGGTGGTGGCCGCAGGTGCCAGTCGTCGTGCCGCCGAGCAGTCGGCAGCAAAACTTGCACTTGTCGCGGCTGAGGCGGCTAGTCCGGCCCCAGCCAAAAAGCGTTCAACCCGGGCGCGCAAAACGGCACAACTCACGCTGCCGGTTGCGGTTGCCCAGGAGCTTAAATGACAGAAGCAGCATACCGCTGTGGTTTTATTGCAGTGGTCGGACGTCCCAACGTTGGTAAATCTACCCTCACTAATGCTTTGATTGGCAGCAAGATCACGATCGTTTCGCGCAAGGCGCAAACGACGCGTCACCGTATCCAGGGCGTGCTGACACGCGAGCACGAACAATTTGTATTTGTGGATACGCCCGGTTTTCAAACCCGCCACGGCGGCACGATGAACCGCATGATGAATCGTGTCGTGACGCAAACGCTTGCGGGAGTCGATGTGGTGTTGTTTGTCGTCGAAGCTGGTAAGTGGTCGCCCGGTGATGCCAAATTATTATCTTTGCTGCACGATCCCGCGCGTACGATTTTGGTGATCAGTAAAATCGATCAGCTTAAAAACCGCGATGAACTTTACCCTTTTGTTGCAAAAATTGCTGCGCAGTTTCAGTTTGATGCGGTGGTGCCGGTCAGTTCGACGAAAAAGCATCAGCTTGATCAGCTGCTTGATGAAGTGGCCAAGCGCTTACCTGAAAACGAGGCGTATTTTGATGCCGATACGCTGACTGATCGACCGATTCGTTTTATTGCCTCTGAGCTCATCCGCGAAAAAATCTTTCGCTTGGTGGGTGACGAACTGCCTTATGGCTGTACCGTCATGATCGAGCAGTGGGAAGAAACCGACAAGGGCGTGCACGTAGCGGCCTGTGTGATTGTCGAGCGCGATAGTCACAAGCCGATTTTGCTGGGTGTAGGCGGCAGCCACATGAAACGCATTGCGTCAGAAGCGCGACAAGATATTGCTAAGCTACTGGATAAACCGATTCACCTTGAGGTGTATATCAAGGTTAAAAAAGGCTGGGCCGAAAAAGAGGGCAGCCTACGCGATTTAGGCTATGAGTAAACGCGCCGCGCGCGTACACGAAACCCCAGGCTATGTGCTGCATGCAACGGCCTGGCGAGAAACCTCTCTAATAGTTCAAGCGTTTTCACGCGATCATGGCTGGGTCAGCATGGTGGCCAAGGGCGCCAAGCGCCCGCACTCGGTGTTGCGCCCAGCGCTCTCTTTGTTTCAGCCCCTGTTGCTCTCTTGGACAGGTGCGAGCGAAGTCAAAACCTTGACGCGCGCCGAATGCGCGGGCGTGCATCCCTTACCGGGTACGGCAATGATGTCGTGTTGGTACATGAACGAGCTATTGTTTCGCTTATTGCCACGCGAAGACCCACACCCCGGTTTATTTGATGCGAATGTGATGGCGTTACAAAGCCTCGCCACGGGCTCACCCGCTGCGGGGGCGTTACGTCGATTTGAATGGATTTTGTTAAAGAAACTGGCTACGGTCTGGATGCCGAACCGCCTGATTTTGACGATGCCCGACAAGAACCCGCGCTACGCGTTTCATTGCGTGCGCGGTTATCCGAACATCTAGCTGGCAAGCCGTTGGCAACGCGCCAGGTGTTACTGGCTTTGCAGCGCTATCAGGCTGCGAAACCCACACCGGCAAACTGATCTTTGCCGGCTAGCGTTTGAATTTACGCCGTCAACACCGCCCGGCCCGTCACTTTGCCTTGACGCAGCGACGTCAACACCTTATCGGCATCTGCCAACGGATGCTTGTGCACTGGGATCGGTGTGATCTTGCCATCTTTGACCAGTTGCAATAAATCGCGCATTTCATTAAGTGAGCCGGTATAGCTGCCTAAAATTTGCGCGGCTTTCATTGGTATGAAGGCGATCGGCCAAGGGGCTGCACCGCCAAACAAACCGACGATCACCAGCTTGCCACCTTTGATTAAGACGTTAAAGCCAAGCTCGGTGGTTGAGGGCGCACCCACCAAATCCACAATGCCTTGCAATAGTTTGCCGCCGTTCGCAGCAATGATTTGTTGAGCGGCATCTGGGGCTGCACCATCAATGGCAGCTAGGGCGCCGGCCTCAAGCGCGGCCTTGCGTTTGACTGGGTCAATATCCACGACAATTGCGCCCACACCGTTCAAGGCTTTGACTAGGGCCAGACACATCAAGCCTAAACCACCTGCACCCATGATGACGATGGGATGCTTTTGATAAAGACTGGCGCCAATTTTGTTCAGAGCGCTGTAGGTGGTGATCCCCGAGCAGGCATAGGGTGCAATGGCCGCGGGGTCGAGGTCGCCAATATCAATTAAGTAGCGTGCATCGGGCACCATAATATGATCGGCATAACCACCGGGGCGATGCACGCCCAGATATTGTGGATTCGCGCAGTGATTTTCGAGTTCGTCTAAACACGCGGGACATTGGCGGCAACCAATCCAGGGATATACCAGATAGTTGCGACCTTTTTCAACGCCTTTGGCTTGTGGGCCCAGGGCAACGACCGTGCCGGCGGTTTCGTGGCCCATCGTCATGGGTAGCTTGATGCCGCGATCCTTCAGCGACAGTGTGCGGCCATTGCCGAGGTCGTAACCACCTTCCCAAAAATGGATATCGCTGTGGCAAACGCCTGCAGCGCGCACCTGAACCAGCACTTCAGTGCCAGTGGGTTCAGGCGTTTTAGTCTCGATCAGTTCGAGGGCTTCACGAAAATTCACGACGCAATAGCATTTCATATGTTTGATCTCAGCTTGTCAGAAAATAGATTTTAAGT
>JBAXLV010000331.1:0-3623 GCA_037134635.1 Alcaligenaceae bacterium | reverse complement strand
ACCACATCATATAAGCCATCGACCAAGTCATCCGGTAACAGTGATCGCACTTTCACTTTATTCGCACTGGCATTGTCGCGTGTGGCTTGCACAGCCTGCTCATCAATATCAACCCCAGTGACGTCTTGTGCACCCAGCATCGCAGCGGCAATTGCCAAAATGCCTGAACCACATCCATAGTCGAGGACCGAGGCGCGCTCGGGCAATTCGGCGGCCAACCACTCTAAGCAAAGATGCGTGGTCGGATGACTTCCGGTACCAAAGGCTAAACCCGGGTCAAGCTGAATCGCGATGCGATCAGGCTCGGGCACAAGCGGCATTTGATCTGCGTGCCAACTCGGCACAATAAAGATTCGGGTGCCAACCTTGATCGGACCAAACTGAGATTGTGTCAGACGCACCCAGTCGGCATCGGGCACTTGCCGCAAAAACCACGGTAAGTCAGTCTGATCATCAAGATCAAGTCTAGCCGCCGCAAGTAGCTGTTCGGGATCCATGCCATCTGCTAATAGCACGATCACCCGATTGCGGCTCCAGGCCTGCGTATTTGGTTCGCTGCCAGGCTCACCGAACAGCGGCTGCTCTTCGTCGGTATCAGAATCTGCATCTTCAACCGATACCGATAAAGCACCGGCTTCGAGCAATGCGTCAGATAGAGGCTCAGCCAACGTGCCCGGGCACAACAACACCAATTCACGCATGAGAGTTTCCGTTCGCGAGGGACTTGAGATCTGCGCGTCTGACGCGAAACGATCGCTTAGGGCCGAGCTGCAAGCTTGTGTTCTAGATAATGAATACTGGTACCACCCGCCATGAAACGGCTATCCGCCATGAGCTCGCGATGCAAAGGGATATTGGTTTTAATCCCTTCAACGACCATCTCAGACAAGGCGATTGTCATACGCGCCACGGCTTGTTCGCGCGTATCTCCGTAGGTGATCACTTTGGCAATCATCGAATCGTAATAAGGCGGCACAAAATAACCATTGAACACATGTGAATCAATGCGCACCCCAGGGCCCCCCGGTGTATGCCAGTTGGTGACGCGGCCAGGACTCGGCACAAAGGTGAATGGATCCTCAGCGTTGATACGGCACTCAAGCGCGTGCCCTTTAAAGCTGATATCACGCTGCCGCAAGGTGAATTTTTCGCCGGCCGCGACGCGAATCTGCTGTTGGACCAAATCAATGCCAGTAATGAGCTCAGTGACGGGATGCTCAACCTGAATACGGGTGTTCATTTCAATGAAATAAAACTCGTCGTTTTCGTATAAAAATTCAAATGTTCCAGCACCACGGTATTGAATTTTGCGGCATGCTTCGGCACAGCGTTCACCGATGCGCTCAATTAACTTGCGCGCAATGCCTGGGGCCGGAGCCTCTTCGATCACTTTTTGATGACGGCGCTGCATCGAGCAATCGCGCTCACCTAACCAAACGGCATTGCGACCACCATCGGCCAGCACTTGAATTTCAATATGTCGGGGATTCTCAAGAAATTTTTCGAGGTAAACCTCAGGGTTATTGAAGGCTGTACCTGCTTCGGTTTTTGTCATCGCGACCGAATTCAGTAGAGCCGCCTCAGTATGCACCACTCGCATCCCACGACCACCACCACCGCCCGCAGCCTTAATAATGACTGGGTAACCTACCTCGGCGGCCAATCGCAAAATCTCGGCAGGATCATCTGGCAAGGCACCGGGTGAGCCCGGCACAACCGGCACGCCTGCTTCGATCATGGCTTGCTTGGCGCTTACCTTGTCACCCATCAAGCGGATGGATTCAGGTCGTGGGCCAATGAAGACAAAACCGCTTTTTTCGACACGATCAGCAAAGTCGGCGTTTTCAGATAAAAATCCGTATCCCGGATGAATGGCTTCGGCGTCCGTCACTTCGGCAGCCGCAATAATCGCCGGCATATTGAGATAACTATCGCGCGAGGCGGCTGGGCCAATACACACCGACTCGTCTGCCAGGCGAACATACTTGGCATCACGATCGGCTTCTGAGTGAACCACAACCGTTTTAATACCCATTTCACGACACGCGCGCTGAATGCGCAGCGCAATTTCGCCTCGGTTGGCGATCAGAATCTTTTCAAACATATCAGACGATCACAAAAAGCGGTTGACCGTACTCAACGGGCTCGCCGTTTTCAACCAAGATTTCGGTAATCACGCCAGATTTATCTGCTTCGATTTCATTGAGCAGTTTCATGGCTTCGATAATGCAAAGCGGCTCGCCCTCTTTAACCGTTTGCCCAACTTCAACAAAGGCCGCTGAACCTGGATTTGCTGCACGATAGAACGTGCCAACCATCGGGGCTTTAACTGTGTGGCCTGGCGCCGCAGGAGCTGGCGCAGCCACACCGCCATCGGTTGCGACGGGCGAGGCTGGGGCGTAGCTCGGGGCCGCCACGGGCGCCGCATAGGCAACTGGCTGCTGTGCCTGCGAAAACTTAACGATACGAACCTTGCCTTCGCCCTCGGTGATCTCGAGCTCGGCAATGCCAGATTCTGACACGAGGTCGATCAAGGTTTTGAGTTTTCTAAGATCCATAATGATGTTTCCGTAAAGTTCTAAATTGGACGGCGTTTAGCTCTTGGAGCCTCAAGCCGTTTGCGCGGACTGTACGGCGTACCGGACAGCGACTTCGTACCCATAAGCGCCTAACCCGACCACAACGCCCACCGCCAGATCAGACAAGTAAGAGTGGTGGCGAAACGCTTCACGCTTATAAACGTTTGAAAGATGCACTTCAATAAAAGGGGTTTTAACCGCAGCTAGCGCATCACGAATTGCCACGCTGGTATGGGTGTACGCACCTGCATTGATGACAATGAAATCGGTACCATCGGTGCGCGTCGCCTGAATACGGTCAACCAACGCACCTTCGTGATTGCTTTGATAGGTGGTCAGTGTGGCCCCCAAGCTCCCGGCCAAGGCAACGAGGTCAGCCTCGATCTGTGGCAACGTCGTATGGCCGTACAAATGCGGCTCGCGCAAACCGAGCAGGTTTAAGTTTGGACCATTCAAGACAAGAAGGTGCTGTGCCATACATGATGCTCAAGGGTGAGTCGTTCGAGCAAGTCGCGTCCGATCTGCATCGTCTTTCATCAGAATTGAACTCACAACCACTTTGACGCCCAGCGCTTCAATTAAAGGCGTCAAGTGCGCGTCTATCTTGTCGATAAAAATACAATCTAGCAAATCTTGGTAGTAGCGCGCAATTTCGCAGGCAGACACCTGCATACCCAACTCTTGCAGCATCTTAGCAGCCGGCCCCTTAACGGCGGCATTACCAATGATAGGAGACACTGCCACCACCTTTGCCTTCGAATCTCGAACCCTTTGTGCAATGCCAGGCAAGTGCAAGATCGGATCAAGGCTCAAAAAGGGATTAGACGGGCAAAAAACAATCAGCTTCAACCGTGAGTCAGACAATGCCTGAGTAAAACTGTCGCTGGGCACAGCACGTTCAATTCCTTGGTAAATTATTTTTGTTACTACAGGCTCGCAATGATGCCTCACAAAATAATCTTGAAACTTTAAGCGACCCAAGGACGAGTCAACTTCAGTGCGTACCGGATCATCGGACATCGGGATAATCGCGCACGTTAAGCC
>JBAXLV010000330.1:0-3659 GCA_037134635.1 Alcaligenaceae bacterium | reverse complement strand
CTGCTCCTGGTTTGTGGTTAGGGGGGCAAGCGAGTAAAGCAGGCGAGACCTTAACTATGGAAAACTTAGCCATTGCGGCCAAGCAAAGCCGAGCCGCATGCAACCTGAACTTTAACGCTAGCGGTAAACGTTAATTTGCAAGATCAGCGCGACTTTTGCCCTGCTAATTGGCTATATGGCGTCTGATTCGGATGAAATGCTAAGGTAGAAGTCTTCAAACATTGTTCCTTACGCGCATGAAGACCACCCCGACTGCAATTCAAGCCAACGCAAGCGACCTCAGTCTTGCGCAAAAACTTGCTAAATACGTCTTTATTTGCAAGCCTCAGTCTTTACCCGCAGAGGCTTTCGCAAAAGCCGAGCTACACCTGCTTGACACCTTCGGTCTCGCGCTCGCGTCGTATTCGCAAGACTATGCCGCGCCCTCATTGGCGGGCATCTGTGCTGCCGCAGGCCAAGGCGATTGTTTTGTCATCGGCTCAACAAAGCGCCTCGCCCCGCGCGATGCCGCGTTTGCAAATGGTTTGTTGATGCATGGCCTGGATTTTGATGACACACATCTTGCCAGCATCATTCACGCCTCTGTCGCAAGCTTACCTACGGCCCTGGCCATTGCAGAACATGTCGATGCCACTTGGGATGAAATGCTGTGCGCCTACATTCTGGGCATGGAAGTCGCCATCCGCATTGGCGCCTCGGTGCAAGGGGGCTTTCATCATGTTGGATTTCATGCCACCGGAATCGTGTCGCACTTTAGCGCGGCCGTTGTCGCAGGCAAGTTGCTGGGCCTTAACGCAGCACAAATTTGCGCAGCGCAAGGCGTTGCAGCCAGCACGACGTCTGGCGTACAGGCGTTTCTTGAAGAAGGCGCCTGGACCAAACGCATGCACCCTGGTTGGGGCGCTTTAGCTGGGATCACCGCTGCGCACATGGTTCAAGCAGGCTTTGTCGCACCGACTCGCCCCTACGAGGGCCGTTTTGGTTTGTACGACACGCACTTACACGACACCAAACCCTTACCAGGGCTATTGGTTGACACCTTTGGTCATGAATGGAGCATGCTAGAGACCGCCATCAAGCCGTATCCGATTTGTCACTTTAATCATGGCTGTTCAGAGGCTGCAATCGTTTTGAGTTCGCAGATAAGCGAGCGCCTTGACGAAATCGCCGAAATTACCGCGTGGCTGCCAGAGCCTACGTTACATATCGTTGCACAGCCGCCCGAAGTTAAACAAAAAGTCACCACCGATTACGAGGCAAAATTTAGTGCTCAGTTCTGTGTGGCGATGTGTTTGCTAAAAGGAAGGTTCGGGCTTAAAGAGCTCACACCAGAAGCGCTGATTGATCAGCAGGTTCAGGCCTTGACGCGCAAAGTGATTTGCAAAGCGGACCCTGAGTCTCAGTTTCCGAAATATTTTTCAGGTGGTGTGACGATTACTTTTAAAGATGGTTCAACACTTAGTCATCAGGTGTCCGTCAATAAAGGCGCCGGCGATCGCGCGATGTCAGCCGCAGATATTCAAGAAAAGTTTTTAGCGAATGCGCAATTAAAACTTTCACCTGCGCAGGCCGCCGAGACATTAAAAATATTGATGAACGCGCGCGGTCAAACTGTAAGAGCTGTGGTTGAAGCCTTGGCTGCAGTGGCCAGCTAGTTTGAAAATCCGGCACCGGATGCCGCCTTAATGAATATTGCGCGCGATCCAATAAACGATGCCGACTAGAGCAGACGCGCCACTCAACGCACCACCCAAAATTTTCCAAGTCATGCTGTGAAGCGCCTGGTGCAAATCCGCCTTGGTGGCAAAGGTATCTAGGCGGGTTTCAATTCGAGTCAAACGCTCTTGGGTATTGACCTGAAACTTTTCAAAGGCAACTACTCGCGCTTCCATCTACAACACTCCTATCTCGTGATAGTAGTTATTTTCTCAAGCAAGCCCGAAGCGCACAAGCGTAAAAGTGCAACAGTTTGTCACAGCCCTGCGAATTGCAATCACGGCCAAGACACTGATCGTCGCATAATAAGCAACAGCCTAAATTCACTCGACCTTTGCGCCTGCAATATCAATAATTTTTTTGTATTTGATAATTTCAGAAGCAATCAGATTTTTTAGCTCTTGTGGTGTGCTGGTTTCCGGATCTGCGCCAAACGCGATCAGTTTTTCTGTCACCTCGGGCATCGCAATCACGTTGACCAGCGCCTGATTCAGCCTGGTAACAATATCGACTGGCGTGCCCGCCGGTGCAAGAAAACAGAACCATCCCTGTAGGTCGTAACCCTTGACGCCTGACTCATCTAAGGTCGGAACGTCTTTCAAAGCAACATTGCGCTTTAAGCCAGTTGTCGCTATGGGGCGAATCATGCCGGCACTGATTTGCCTCTGCATCGCCGTAATATTGTCAAACATCATCGCCACACGTCCAGCCATCAAATCAGTCAAGCCGGGTACATTACTTTTATAAGGAATATGCGTGAGTTTGGCACCCGACATATGAACAAACAAGGCCGCAGCAAGATGACTAGTCGTGCCATTTCCTGACGAGGCATAGTCGTACTGACCTGGCGAAGCCTGAGACAGCCTTACCAAGTCAGCAACAGTTTTGACGGGCGAGTCGTTGGGCACAGACATCACAAACAAGTTGGTTGCGATCAGCCCAATCGGTTCAAAATCTTTAAGGGGGTCGTAGGGTAATTTGGCATACATGCCAGGGTTGATCCCGTGCGTCGAACTTGAGCCCAACAAAATGGTGTAACCATCAGCAGGTGCCCGTGCAACTTCAGCACTCCCCAAACTGCCACCCGCCCCGGGGCGATTATCAACCACCACGGTCTGGCCCAAATTTTCTGTCAGTTTTTGTGCCAAAAACCGACCAATCACGTCTGTGCCCCCGCCAGCACCAAACGGAATCACGATCTTGATCGGACGCGTCGGCCATTGCGCCGTTTGCGCCACGACGGAGGCGGACGAGAGGCCGAACAATACGGTCGCCAGCAGTGCAAAGGCGACATGACGGAAGTTAGCGCTTTTCATACATCCCCTGCTTTTTATGGTTGTTTGATCGCAATGCTATTCCAATCCGCCGCTTAAACCAAGCGCGATAGCGATTTTATCTATACAAAACGATCACGTATCATTCATACAGACGAAACCAAAAAACTTAAAATATTCGTTGGCCTTGGCTTTTGGAATGACTAGATGGAAACAAGAATGACTATGCTTGAAACCCGCTTTGATACGATTGTGCCAACACTCGCAACCAAAGAAGACCTCAAGCGTCTAGAACTTAAACTCACCACCACCATCCACCATGAAATCAATTCATGCACTAAGAAAATGATCACCTGGATGACCGCCGTGGTTGGCATGGCCTTTGCGGGTGTTTTTTATGTGGCCAGATATCTTCCGGTTTAGCGATTGAATGCATACAATGTAATCTATAGATTACTATTTATTTAATTTATAAATAAATGTGATACATAATTTACTTTATGATGCCTAATAAATCCCTCAAAAATCGTTCAACGCTCGAGCTTAGGGATCCATTAATCCAGGATATTGTTCGTGCTCGCAAGTCACAGCATTACACCCAAAGTCAACTTGCTGAAATGTCAGGGGTTTCACGTCGCACGATCGTACTGATCGAGTCGGGGGGAGACT
>JBAXLV010000329.1:0-3661 GCA_037134635.1 Alcaligenaceae bacterium | reverse complement strand
ATAGACCGCAATGTGGACCGTCTGCGCCAGCTCGACCTGGTCTTTGGCAACCGCTGAGCTCGCGGGCAACACCACAAAAGCAACCGCGTTGGTTTCGGTCTCGGCCACATCGCCTTCAAGCATATTGAAATTCAAGTTACCCATGAAATGGGTGGTGATTTTCCATTCGCCTGATTTGTGCTTTTTGAAGGCTAAAAACGAAGCCATCAGTTCTTCGATCCCTTGAGTCGCGGGTCGGTCATCAAACTTTGTGCGCACATCCTCGGTAAAGCACGCACGCACTTGCTCAGGATTACTTTGATCAAGCCCCTGATAGTAACGGGCGATGACATCATGTATCGCCGCACGATCAAGCAATGTCTGGATATCTTTTTGTTGTTGTGACATAAATAATCCTTAATTACTGAAGCGCTAGATCGACCACCTCAATCCAGTGACGTACCGGTATCTCGGTACCACTTTGCAAATGCCCAATGCAACCAATATTTGACGACAGCATCATATCGGGCGTGCTCGCGACCAGTTGCGACAGCTTACGGTCGCGCAGCGAGGTTGAGATTTCAGGTTGCAGCACTGAATAAGCGCCGGCAGAGCCACAGCACAAATGACTTTCAGTAAAGGGCTGCAAGCTTAAGCCAAGTTTGGCGAGTAAATTTTCACTGAGCGGTCTCAGACCTTGCCAATGTTGCAATGTGCACGGTGGATGAAACACGGGACGCTTAGGCAAGCGTGTCGCATCAAGCTGTGCGGCCAGCGCCTCGACATGCGGCGCCACCACTTCAGCGATATCGCGCACGAGTGCAACAATTTTTTCAGCTTTTGCGGCATACACGGCATCGTGTCGCAGATGGTGTGCATACTCAACCACCATCGCGCCGCAACCCGACGCGTTCATCACAATTGCGTCAATCTTGCCTGAGTCAATCAAGGGCAACCAGGCATCGATGTTTAAGCGCATCTGTGCACGCGCAGTCTCTTGATCGTCTAAATGAAAATTCAACGCGCCACAGCAGCCCGCGCCCTGCGCCACTTGAGTACCAATCCCCAAGCGATCAAGCACTCGGATCGTGGCTGCATCAATAGTCGGCATCATCGTCGGTTGCACGCAGCCCGTTAGCAACAAGATCTGCCTGACATGGCGCGTTGTATCCGGACGCGCACCAGGGTCTCGCGCTTCAATAATTTTTTTCTGTAAAACGCTGGGCAAGAAGGCACGTAAAGCTTGCCCCATTCGGTACGCCGGTGCAAACAAGCTAGACGTTAAGCCCTTGCGCAACAAGGTACGCTGCAGGCGTTGCGACCAGGGTCGCGGTACCTTCTCTTCAACCAGCTGTCGGCCAATGTCAATCAAGTGGCCGTACTCAACCCCAGAAGGACACGTTGTTTCGCAGTTACGACAAGTCAGGCAACGATCTAAATGTTGCTGTGTCGCTTGCGTGGGCTCTTGGCCCTCGAGCATCTCTTTAATCAGATAAATACGACCGCGGGGGCTATCAAGCTCATCACCGAGCACTTGATACGTTGGGCAGGTCGCCGTACAAAAGCCACAATGCACACAGCGGCGCAAGATTTCGTCGGCTTCTTTGCCGATCGCAGAGTCACGGGCCCAGTCGGCAAGATTTGTTTGCATCGATTTTCTTTAAAGTCCTGTCACTAAGCGGCCAGGGTTAAAGAGCCCCTGCGGATCAAATTCTTGTTTAAGTCTCTTAACAACGTCCAAAACACCTGAAGCGAGTGGGTGAAACACCCCACCCTGCTCAAGCATCGTTTGTGCCGTCGAGGCGCGAAATAAGGTCGCATGACCACCCGCCTGCGCAGCAACACGTCGCACCGTTGCCGCATCAAGATCCGCAGCCACCCACCTCTGACCGCCACCCCACTCTGTCAAGGTCGGCCCCAGATCAAGTGCAGGCGTCCCCGGTGCCACGGCCAAACGCCATAAAATCGGTGTGGCAAAAAATGATTGTGTTTGCTCGCGCAGGTCAGTCCAATACGCGTCGGCTTGAGCGTTAGGCAAAATCTCGCCACCCAGCTTTTGACGCGCCGACTTCACTGAAGCACTTGCACCGGCCAGTCGCACATGCAAACGACCCGAGCCGCCATCAAGGGCTTGCCAAGCGGTAGCCGATACCGGCAGCGGCAGCGCGCGCCAACTATGGCACAGTTTTAATGCCTGCGCCTCGTTGAGTTCCCATTGCAAGGTGCACACTTCTTGTGGCTTGGGTGCGACCTTCACTGAAACCTGCGTGAGTACGCCGAACATCCCCATCGAGCCGACCAACAGGCGCGAGACGTCGTAACCGGCGACGTTTTTCATCACCTCGCCACCAAACTTTTGGACCTGCCCATTTGAAGTTAAAAGATGCGTGCCTAATACATAATCTTTGACAGGCCCACCGGCATAGCGCCCCGGGCCTGCGAGCCCTGCCGTCACGCAACCACCAATCGTCGCTTGAGCTCCGAACGCGGGTGGATCAAATGCGAGCACTTGATTGGCTGCCGCAAGGGTGTCAATGACCTCTTGTAACGGCGTGCCTGCTAACGCTGTCACAACGAGCTCGGTCGGTTCATAGCTCACAATGCCGCGCACGCTTGTCATATCCAGGCGAACGCAAGGCGCCGTAGAAAGCTGCGGGGCATTACCGTAGAAGGCTTTCGTGCGCCCGCCTTCGATCAAAATGACATTTTTTCTCTGAGCAGCGTCTAACACTTGCTCGCTTAACTGGGCGATAGCTTGATTCATCGCAGCCTAGAATCTTGGGATGTCAGGAAACGCAATCGCACCACCGTGCACATGCATCTTGCCATATTCGGCACAACGCCTGAGACTCGGTATCACTTTATCTGGATTTAACAAACCCGCGGGATCAAAGGCACGCTTGACCGCGGTAAAGGTATCGAGCTCTTCACGTGAAAACTGCACGCACATTTGATTGATTTTTTCAATGCCGACGCCGTGCTCACCCGTGATAGTGCCCCCCACTTCGACACACAACTCAAGAATCGCTGCACCAAAATCTTCAGCGCGTTGCACTTCATCTGGAAAATTTGAATCAAACAATATCAAAGGATGCAGATTGCCGTCGCCGGCATGAAACACATTGGCACAACGCATATTGAATTGCTTTTCCATATCCTGGATGGCGTTGAGCACACGACCCAGATGGCGACGCGGAATCGTGCCATCCATGCAGTAATAGTCTGGCGATACACGCCCTGCTGCCGGAAACGCATTTTTACGCCCGGCCCAAAAGCGCAGGCGTTCAGCCTCGTTTTGCGACACTTGCAACCGTATTGCGCCCGCTTTTTCAAAGACCGCTTGCATCCGAATAATTTCATCCGCAACTTCATCGACCGTGCCATCAGATTCACACAACAAGATCGCTGCCGCCTCGGTGTCATAACCTGCTTTGACAAACGGCTCTACCATTTTGGTCGCTTGCTGATCCATCATCTCAAGACCGGCCGGGATAATGCCTGCGGCAATAATTTGTGCAACGGCCTGACTGGCTTTCTCAACATCATCAAAACTCGCCATGATGACCGTGGCCAGCGCTGGCTTGGGCGTCAAGCGTAAGGTGACTTCAGTGACCACGCCCAGCATGCCTTCAGAGCCAACAAAGACCGATAACAATTCGGGCCCCGCGCTATCAGGCGCAAG
>JBAXLV010000328.1:0-3661 GCA_037134635.1 Alcaligenaceae bacterium | reverse complement strand
CCCACATTTTTAGAGGCTGGCTATCCGGCTTTGGGACTAGACTCTTGGTTTGCCTTTTTTGTGCCCACTGCAACACCGGCGGCCTTGCGCCAGCAAATACACGGTGAAATCAACAAGGTGCTTGCTGACCCGGCGGTAGTGGCTCAGTTTGGTTCAAAAGGGGCATCGATGATGCCGATGGATTTAGTCGAATTTCAAAAGATCGTTGATAAGGATCTTGAGCAGTGGGGTAAGGCCGTTCGAGATTCCGGTGCAAAAATTGATTAATTTCAATTGAAATTAATATTAAAATTTACGCAAGTTAAAAACAAAATCGACCAATAAATATGGTCGATTTTGTTTAAAACACGTAAAGACTTTTAATTGAATCAGCCGACTAAATTAAAAACTGTTGCCTAGGCTGGCCATTTTTTTCGGCTTCGACGACCCATAAAGGGGCTTTGCCGCGACCAGTCCAGGTGGCACCACTTGCTGGATGACGATATTTTGGTGCGACGGGCTTTTTAACACCACTGGTTTTAGCCGCTTTTGCTGGGCGGCCTGCTTTGGCTTTTGAGCGCCCAAAGGCGTTTGCGATCTCTTCGGGCGAGATATCAAACTCTTTCATTGTGCGGACGAGGTTGTTGATCACTGGCTTACGGCTTTTTGCCTCTAGCGCCTGCGCTTGCTTTTGAAGTTTTTCAATTTCTTTATGAATTTTTGCTTGCTGCGAGGCGTAATTTTGACGGGTCATGGATCGATCACCTTTCTGTGGATAGTTACTTAAAATGGATAATGTTTATATAAAAAATTAAACACAATACGTGGCTTTTGGCCTTATTTATATATATGTTGCCAACTGAGTTAGTTTATTTTATACCCAATTTTATACTGTATTTTTCATTTTTATAATATGTGAAAACTACGTAAGGGTTTTGAGCTTATATCTTGAGATCCAAGATTAAAGATTAATATCCACCTGAGTTAAACCGAGACTGGAAAATTCTATGAAAGAGTCGTTAAAGGTCGCAGCAATTCAAATGGTGTCGGCGGCGGCGTTAAATGAAAATCTGGATGCCGCGGCACGTTTGATCGCGCAGGCAGCCCAGCAGGGTGCGCAACTCGTTGGTTTACCTGAGTATTTTTGTTTATTTGGGCGTAAAGAAACCGATAAGCTAGAAATTGCAGAGCAACCAGGTTCGGGTCCAATTCAGACCTTTTTATCTGAGACCGCTCGCGTGCACAAGATTTGGCTGTCTTGCGGCAGTATGCCGCTCGTATCAACCGATCCGGCGCGTGTGCTCAACACTCAGTTAATTTATGACCCAAGCGGCAAACAAATTGCCCGTTACGACAAAATCCATTTGTTTGGTTTTACTCGCGGCACCGAAAGTTACGACGAGTCGCGTGGTATTTTGGCGGGTGACACGATTTGTAAAGTAAATACTCCTGTCATTAATTTAGGTCTGTCGATTTGTTATGACCTGCGATTTCCTGAGTTATACCGCGCCCTCGGTGAGGTCGATTTAATTCTGGTGCCCTCAGCCTTTACCTACACGACGGGGCAGGCCCACTGGGAGACCCTGCTGCGTGCAAGGGCAATCGAAAACCAGTGTTACGTTTTAGCCCCTGCACAAGGGGGTACACATCAGAATGGTCGACGTACTTGGGGGCACTCGATTCTGATTGACCCCTGGGGTGAGGTTTTATCGGTTTTACCTGAGCATGAGGGAGTGGTAAGCGGTACGATAGACCCTGCGCGTTTAGCTGAGGTGCGGCAGTCTTTGCCTGCGTTGGCGCATCGCAAACTCTTCACAAATTAAGTTGATTCATGAAACTGACAGACCCTGCAATTGTTTCGCTCGCCACTGCAAAAAGTTTGCTGCTTGACCCTTGGGGCTTGTCAGAAGATGACATGGCGCGCGCCATTGGCGAGATCTTCACCCACAAAGTTGATTACGCTGATTTGTATTTTCAATACACGCGTAGTGAAGGCTGGAGCCTGGAAGAGGGCATCGTTAAAACGGGTAGTTTTTCAATTACTCAAGGTGTAGGCGTGCGCGCTGTGGCCGGTGAAAAAACAGCCTTTGCGTATTCTGACTCGCTTTCGTCTGATGCCTTATTATCGTCAGCCCGCGCGGTGCGCAGTATTGCGCGACAGGGGGCCGGTAAAACCAAAGTACAAACCGGTGATGATCGGCGTCTCGGTCAAAGTCTATATGCGCCTGTTGATCCGCTGGCCACGATGACAGCACCTGAAAAAGTCGGGCTGCTTGAACGCATTGAAAAAATGGCGCGTGCGCGAGATCCACATGTTGCGCAAGTGATGGCAAGCTTGGGGATGGAGTATGACGTGATCATGGTGGCGGGCAGTGATGGCCGTCTTGCCGCTGACGTGCGTCCGCTTGTGAGATTGTCACTGACTGTTGTTGTTGAAAGAAACGGTCGCCGCGAAACGGGACACGCAGGTGGTGGGGGTCGCACAGGCTTAGGTTATTTTTCTGATGAAACCTTGACGCAATATGTTGAGCAGGCTGTGCATGAAGCCATGATTAATTTAGATGCTCGCGCAGCGCCCGCCGGTGAAATGACAGTGGTGCTGGCCGCAGGTTGGCCTGGCATCTTGTTGCACGAAGCAGTGGGTCACGGGCTAGAAGGTGATTTCAATCGTAAAGGTTCAAGCGTCTTTAGCGGTCGTATCGGTCAACGCGTAGCCTCCAAGGGCGTCACGGTGGTGGATGATGGCACCATCGAGGGTCGACGTGGATCCTTGAATGTTGATGATGAGGGCAATCCGACTCAGCGCAACGTGTTGATTGAAGATGGGATCTTGCGTGGCTATATGCAAGACACCTTGAATTCACGGCTCATGAAAACCGCAGTAACGGGCAATGGTCGGCGTGAATCTTTTGCTCACTTGCCAATGCCGCGCATGACAAACACTTTCATGTTGTCGGGCTCGACGCCGTCTGACGAAATTATTGCTTCTGTAAAAAAAGGCATCTACGCTGCGAACTTTGGTGGCGGTCAGGTTGATATTACAAGTGGGAAGTTTGTGTTTTCAACGTCTGAAGCTTACATGATCGAGAACGGCCGCATCACCTATCCGGTTAAAGGTGCAACGCTAATCGGTAGTGGCCCTGAAGCGATGAATCGTGTCAGCATGATTGGCGACAACATGAAACTTGATAGCGGAGTGGGGACCTGCGGCAAAGAAGGCCAGAGCGTGCCAGTTGGTGTCGGAATGCCCACAATCAAGATGGAAGGGCTCACGGTGGGCGGTACTGCATAAGTGTGGGCAGACCGTATTTGTTTTTGCCTTGTTAGATCGATTTAATTTTTGAAATTATTTTTTGTATCAGGAGTATGTTTTGTCTCACAATACCGACGATTTGCGCATTCGCGAAATTAAAGAACTTGCGCCTCCATCGCACACGATGCGAGAGCATCCTTGCACGCCTGACGTATCGGCCACGGTCTATCAATCGCGTCAAGCGATCCATCGAATTCTTCACAACATGGATGACCGCTTGGTCGTCGTGATTGGCCCATGTTCGATTCACGATACCAAGGCCGCAATGGATTACGCGAAACGTTTAAAAGTAGAGCGCGAGCGTTTTAAAGGCGAACTTGAAGTGGTGATGCGTGTGTATTTTGAAAAGCCTCGCACCACAGTCGGCTG
>JBAXLV010000327.1:0-3676 GCA_037134635.1 Alcaligenaceae bacterium | reverse complement strand
CGGCTATCATTCTGCCCAGTCCTGGCATGCGCTGTCATTCGACCTACGAATGGGGCCCGTTAGATAGGCAAACGCTAATCCCCTAATAGATTAGGGGATTAGGGCTAGATTTTTAGTATTTTTTTGTAAAAATACGCCTTGAAAATTGGTTAGATGGCCCCATAACCCCTGCCAAGTGGATCGAATTTGGGTGCTGTTAGCCCAGCCCAAATTGGTATTTAAATAAAAAGTGAGAGATCTATGATTAAGATCCAACATTTATCAAAGTCCTTCAACGGAAAGTTGGCGGTTGATAATTTGTCTCTTGAAGTTGGTCGTGGCGAAGTTCTTGGATTTTTAGGTCCCAATGGTGCCGGAAAATCTACCACCATGCGAATGATTACTGGGTTTATTCCACCGTCAAGCGGTTCGATTTCAGTCTGTGGGTTTGATGTACTTAAAACCCCAATCCTAGCCAAGCAAAAAATTGGCTACTTACCCGAATCGGCCCCGTCATACCAAGACATGACTGTTCTGTCATTTTTACGTTTCGCCGCAGACATCAGGGGGCTGGCTGGCCTAAACAAACAGCACGCTGTTGAGCGCGTGATTGATCTTTGCCAGCTTCAAAATGTGCTGAAGCAAACCATCGATACCTTATCTAAAGGTTTCCGTCAGCGCACTTGCTTAGCGCAGTCCCTCATTCATGATCCCGAAGTGTTGATTTTGGATGAGCCAACCGATGGCTTAGATCCCAATCAGAAACACGATATGCGCAATTTAATTCGTCAGATGGGTAGTACGAAGGCGATCATCATCTCTACACACGTACTCGAAGAGGTTGAAGCTGTGTGCAGTCGCGCTGTGATCATCGCGCGGGGTTGCATTGTTGCAGAGGGTACGCCCGCCGAGTTCAAGCAAAGATCTAAAACCGGCAGAATTGATGATTATTTTCGCGAAGTAACGGGCGGCGAGCGCGCAACGTCTAATTTGTCAGAGGTGGCCTGATGAGTATCTTACATGCGACTAGAGCGATTGCCGCTAGAGAGTGGCGGGCTTATTTTGAGTCTCCCTTGGCTTTCGTTTTTTTAATTGCTTATTTACTCTTGGCTGGAATTTTCACCTTTACCTTCGGCGGTTTTTTTGAACGCGGCGATGCTTCATTGGCTGCTTTTTTTAACTGGATGCCCTGGCTCTTTTTGTTTTTAGTTCCAGCGGTCGGCATGCGACTGTGGTCGGAAGAGCATCGGTTGGGTACGATCGAACTCTTGCTGACTTTACCGCTTGCCCCATGGCAGGCCATCTTGGGTAAGTTTTTAGCCTCATGGGCATTTTTGATTCTGGCAATCGCTTTAAGTTTTCCGATGGTCTTGACAGTGAATTGGTTAGGCTCACCTGACAATGGCACAATTCTGGCTGGGTATGTTGGTTCGGCTTTGCTCGCTGGAACCTACCTTTCTATTGCCTCCTTGGCTTCGGCCTGCACGCGTAATCAAGTGATTGCTTTTATTTTTTCGATCATGATTTGTCTCTTTTTAAATTTACTAGGGTTTCCGCCTTTGTTGGATTTGATGAGTCGCTGGATTGGGACGGGCGGAATTGAAGTGATGGCGGGGTTCTCGGTGTTGTCGCATTTTGATGGCTTTCAAAAGGGCATCCTTGATACACGCGACATCGTTTACTTCGTCTCTATTTCTGTTTTCTCGCTATTCGCCACAAGTGTGGTCTTGCGCGGTCATCGTGCGGGTTAAGGGGTGATCATGCTGAATCGTTTATATCGAAATTCTTTTCTGGCTGTTGTGTTGGCCATCGCCAGTTTGGTCTTGATTAACGTAGGCGCGTATTTTTATTACGCACGCGTCGACTTGACTCAAGCGAAAGCCTACACGCTCTCGGAAGGAACGCGTGATCTCTTAAAGAAATTACAGGCGCCCATCACCATACGTTTTTATTTTTCTCAGTCTGAAGCCGGTATGCCTTTAGTCTTAAAGGGCTATGGTCGTCGCGTTCAAGACCTATTGGCCGAATACCGCAATGCCAGTGGCGGAAAAATTTCAATTGAGATGTCTGATCCTCAGCCCGATTCGGATCAGGAAGAGGCTGCCACGCTAGATGGTGTGCAAGCGCAATCGCTTGATAATGGTGATCGCTTTTACCTTGGCATTGCGGTGCGCCAAGGCGATCGTAAATCGACGATGTCGAATATTGCGATGGACCGTGAACGACTGCTTGAGTACGACATTACACGTGCGATTGCGAGTGTGACAGAAAAAGAAAAAACAGTGCTTGGCGTCATGAGTCCGATGTCTGTTTTTGGCAATTCTGGTATGCCAATGATGGGGGTGCCACCGGCGCCTAAGCAGGTATTTATCTCGGAACTTGAGCGAGACTATAAAGTCGTCCGCGTTGATATGGATGGCAAAGATATCGATCCAAGTATTAAGGTTCTGCTGGTTCATCATCCTCGCGGAATCACCGAGCAGGCTGAATACAGTATTGATCAGTTCGTGATGCGTGGCGGAAAATTGATCGCCTTGCTAGATCCGTTTGCATTTTTCGATGTTGCGCCGGGTCAACGCGGGATGGAGCCAACGGGCATTCCCTCAAATCTTGAGAGATTGACTAAGGCTTGGGGCGTCTCGCTTGATACGACCAAGATGCTTGCGGACATGCAGTACATGGTGGGCAAGGGCCCAAGTGCGCTTCCGACCTTGCTCAGCTTGAATGACTCTGCTTACGATCAAACCGATGTGGCTACAGCGCGTTTGGGCGGCACCTTGCTTCCGTTTATTGGAGCGTTTACTGGGCAGCCGGTTGCGGGTCTTCAGCAAGAGATTTTGATGCACTCCTCGAAATATTCTGCGCTGATCGAAGCGAGTCGAGGCCAAGACCGTGGCGACAAAGCGACGGCAGGATTTAAGCCTGCTGGGCAAGAATTACCCATTGCCATTCGCCTTCAAGGCAAGTTCAATACGGCCTTTCCTGACGGTCGTCCTAAGCCACCGCCTGTAGAGAAAAAACCCGAAGAGGCCGCGGGTGATAAACCGGCAGCTGAAGCGGCGGCTGGTGCTACAGATGCAGCAAAGACTCAGGTAGAAGAAAAACCTGAAGTATTTGCGCCCCATCTGGCTCAGGCTGCCCAAGCAAACTCTTTAGTGTTAATCGCAGACAGTGATTTTATTAATGATGGCGCTGCGGTTCAAATTCAAGATATGCTGGGTCAGCGCTTGGTTTATCCGATCAACGGAAATCTGGCGTTTGTACAGGCCTTGGTGGATCAGTATGCGGGCGACTCTGCATTGATTTCACTTCGTACACGGCAGAGTGCAACCCGACCGTTCACCGTGATTAAAGAAATGGAAACCCGCGCGCAACAGGCTTACACAGAAAAGATAAAGGACATTCAAGACAGCTTGCAAGAAACGCAAGAAAAATTACAGGCATTACAAAAAACTGCGCCAGCGCCTGGTGCTGCAGCGGGTGCTGCTATTTTAAGTAAAGAGCAGCAAGCCGAGGTCGATCGCTTTCGTAAAACGGCTGCTGAAAAGCGTCGTGAGTTGAAAGAGGTGCGCAAAGATTTGCGAGCAGATAGTGAGGCTTTGCAATTTTGGATCAAGGTCATGAATATCGCGTTGATCCCGGCCTTGCTGGTGCTATTGGGCGTGAGCCTGATGATCTATCGTAGACGTTCAACAAG
>JBAXLV010000326.1:0-3689 GCA_037134635.1 Alcaligenaceae bacterium | reverse complement strand
CGCTCAAGAGCTGAACATCGCTGATGCCGCTGATCCCTTCATGCGCGAGGATGCGCCTTGCCAACGGAAGCCATTTTTCGACCGGCGCAGCGTTGAACGGGATACAGTGGCAACGGTCAATGACACCGGCTTCAATGCTCTCGAAATGGTTAGTGGTGAGCACAAACACGGTTTGCGGATAGTTCATGACGGACTTCAAGATCTTCATCGCGTCATTGTTCAGGCAATCAACTTCATCGAGAACGAAGTAGTTGTAAAGGCCGAGCGGCATCGTCAAGGCGCAGGCGGCGACATCTTTGATCACTTTCATTCCGTTGTTGCCGGGTTCGATCCGCTCATATTTCGTCCATGCGCCGCTGCCGCCACGTGCGAGGTCAATGGCATGCGGCAAGAGCTTTGCCAATGCGCTCTTGCCAGTGCCGGGGAGGCCATACAGCAGGATGCCGTTTTTCCCCTCGGTCAGCGGAAAGGGCATTGCGCCCGAAATCAGGTCGTCAATCAGGTCCTTCGCGTCGTCGCTCGGGTACACGATGTCGTCAATCGTCTTCGGTTGGAAGGTGTCAATAAAGATATGGGTTTTCATTGTGTTTCCTAAAATGTTAGTTAGGTGATCAGGGGCAACGCCTATCGCTGCCCCCGAATGTGCTATTGCGCGGTGACGGTTGCGCTGGTAGCAGCAGCGTCAATCGCAGACTTGGCAGCGTCTGCGGCTTCCTTTTCCTTCGCCGCCTTGGCCGCCTTGTCGGCCTGTTCCTTGACGCTGGCGTAGTGGCTCGCAAGTGCCGCGGTCAGTGCTGTGTCGCTTTCCACGACAGCACGAACGACGACCGTGCCGTTCGCCTGCCACGTGCCGATCAGCACGGTGTTCGAGCCGACCTTGCCGCTGTCCAGCATTGCGCTGAGTGCGGCGCTGCCGACGGTGCCAAGGTCATTGCCATCAACAACAGTGGCCGTGGCCTGTGCCTTCTCCTTCGGCGACTTGCCGGTGGACGACTTGGCGAGGCGGATTTCCTCAACCCCGCCGTTGTCACGGATATAGGCAGCGATGTCCATAGTGCTGATGTTCTTAGCGAGAGCGGAACGCAGCACGATGCTGTAAGCGCTGACACGGCGGCGGTCAACACCAAACACACACTTCACGATCTTGGTGATCGTGTGAGTGGACTTCGCGAATTGATAGGTACGGGTGTTGATATAGCTATCAAGACCATTGCGGAGCGCCTTCGCCTCGTCGCTGTCGCCGCCGAGCGCCTTGTAATAGCCGTAGCACTTGCCGAGCAGCGCATACAGTTGCTCATTGCTGGTGCGATAAGCGTTTTGCTCCCACATTTCGCGTTCGAGCACCAGCGATTCGATGTGTTGGATCGTGACGGTGATGCCCTGAGCGCCCATGTTGGTCGCGGTTGCGGAGCTGTCGTTCGAAACGACAGGTTGAGTGGTTGCCACGGAGGTGGCGGTTGCGGTTGCGTTCATGGAAAAGCTCCTATTTGTAGGTTGAGGTACTGGCTGTTTCGCATCGACGGAATGTCGGTTGCGTTTCCAGAACACGTACGATATTGTTGTTATGAATATCGTTCGCCATATAAACTAAAAACGTAACAAAATAAATGAACCCTGAATTTGAAAGCCTCACGAAACGCCGTTACGACAGCGAAGAAGCGCTGCTGGCTGCTGCCAAACGTAGTCTTTACTACCAGTGGTGGCGCTATTTGCGACTGAGCGTTGACTATTGGTGGCTATGCCAAGAACGCGGCAAGACTCGCGATAAGACGTTCGCGAAGGTCTACGACGACTTCGGTGATTTGTTTGACGCTCAGACCGACTTTGATAGCTGGTGGCAGTACAGGGGAACACTGCTGTTCGCGTACCAAGTGTCTCCCCCAAGTGTTTGTCTCGAGGAAGATTGGGAAGCACTTCCGTTTCCGCTAAACCGTGGATATCGCGCGGTCAGGATTCCAACGAATCTCACTAAGACAGAGATTCTTGGGCAGATCGATAAGCTTTTTGATGGTTACAAGCCCGAGCCGCTTTCCGAGAAGATTGCCTCGCTCAGGCGTGTTGCTCCGCATCACGGAATTCGAAAGCCCGTGCTGATTGATACTCACAGAGTTTGGTGCTTGAATGATGCGATTGAGCGCGGGATCGCCGACGGCTCTCTGACCAATTCGAGCCGCTATACGCAGAATTGGATTGGCAATAAATTGGAACTCAAGAAGGTAACAAAAAGGAAGGGCTTCAATTTTGAATCCAAAAGAGCCCAGTACGACAACCTTGCTATGCGTGTAAAGGTGAACCGCTATTTGCGAAACGCGACTGCTTTGATCAGAAATGCCGAGGTGGGAATGTTTCCTTCAATACAATCGCCAACGAATCGCAAGTACTGGACTCGTGATCAGGAAAGAGAAATGAAAGCCGCTATTGCGGATGGACACTGGAGATCGCCCGAATCGGCAGATCCACAAATTACTAGCCTGCTCGTCGCGCCCAATTTATTGGCTAATGGATTAGCGAACTTAGACATACAGAGACGCTCGCGTCCTTCGCTTCGACCCGAACTTACTAAGCCAACTCAATAGCCTTCCGCTTCTGGTCGTCGTTGACGTCAATATATTTTTGAGTTGTGGCTATGGATCTGTGGCCCGCAAGCGATGCCAGAACACGCACCGATATTCCTTTGCTAGCTAGGCCTGTAATGAACGACCGCCTGCCTGAATGACTTGAACAGTTCTTGAACCCAGCTCGCTGATACAAATGCCAGAAGTATTGGCAAAGCGTATTTGGCGTAAAGCCGTCAATCGGGCGCTGTTGGCTGAAGAACAGTTTGGTGCGGGGGGCGATGCTGAAATGCGTTTCATCCACATACGCCTGTAGCTCTTTGCGTAGCTTCTCGCTGACAAACACGGTACGGGCTTCGTTGCCCTTGGTGTGTTCCGCAGCGAGCACGAACTCAGGCAGTATCTTGCCCTGGTCATCTACGATATCGCGGTAGCGCAGGTTCGCCACCTCGCTCACACGCAGTCCCGCGTAAAAAGTCATCAACACCATGGCTCGGTTTCGTGCTGCGTGTTTGCGTGTCGCGATGTAATCCAGCACACGGCGCAGTTCTGCTGCGGTTAGGGTTTTTGCTTGCTTCATGGGGCGATCTCCTCGAAACCAATGTTTAGCCACGTCATAAGTCTGGCTTCTTTGCTTTGGCTTCGCGACCGATTTCTTGGGTGATGTGCTCAAATTATTTTCCTCAGTGATTTCAATGGGTTCAGCGCATAGATAAGGGAATAGCGATTCTCTTTGGTATTGGTTCTGCGCCTGCCCTGTTGTATTTATGTGCCTTTCGAGGCGACGCGCGAAAGCGCTCACAACGCTGCGTGCCACGGCGCTAGCGTATGTTTTGTTGTGTACGGGTGCGAAAGCAGCGCGATGGGCGTTATCGCGTGTTGGTGTACTGACCGCCGCTTGGGCTAAGTGCCGATGTTGATTTTGTGAAGTTCAATCAGGGCTTTGACGAACGCCCCCTCTTTCGACTTGGCGTGATACCAACCCGCAAGCCCCGTCGATTGAAATAGCCCGAGCGCAGGGTCGATGGAATAGACTTTGCTGACCTCTCGCGAGTGATGTTCGTCATTGGTCATCAATGTGGTTTTGTCATGTTCCCAAACCCATTCCCACCACGTTCGGAATGGCAAAACCTT
>JBAXLV010000325.1:0-3694 GCA_037134635.1 Alcaligenaceae bacterium | reverse complement strand
CTTGCCGCGCAGTTACGCGAAGCGGATGAAGAGCGTCTCACACTTGAGCGCTCACTTGAGCCGCGTCGCGAACGCATTATGCAACTGCAGCTACAAGAGCAAGCTGCACGCCTGGCGGCCGAACAGTTTGCCGAGCAACTGAATGAACGTCAGGTTGACCGCGCGGCGGTTGAGGCTTCGCTGGTTGATCAGCCGCAAGAGTGGTCGCGCCCTGCTTGGTTGCAAACTGAAGTTCAGCGAATCACTAAAAAAATTGAAAGCTTGGGCTCAGTGAATCTGGCCGCGCTTGATGAACTCAATGAATCACGTGAGCGTAAAGGCTTCCTGGACGCGCAATTCCTTGACTTGCAAACGGCGATTAATACGCTCGAAGACGCCATCCACAAGATTGATCGCGAAACGCGTGATTTGCTGCAAAATACGTTCAATGAAGTGAATACGCATTTTGGCGAACTCTTTCCTAAGCTATTTGGCGGGGGCGAGGCGCGTTTGATTATGACGGGCGACGAAATTCTGGATGCAGGTGTTCAAGTGATGGCTCAACCGCCCGGAAAGCGGAACACCTCAATTCATCTGCTTTCGGGCGGAGAAAAGGCGCTGACTGCGACCGCCTTAGTGTTCGCGTTGTTTAAATTGAATCCCGCCCCATTTTGTTTACTTGACGAAGTTGACGCGCCGCTTGATGATGCGAATACTGAGCGTTATGCTAATTTGGTGGGCAGTATGGCAGAGCACACTCAATTTCTATTTATTTCGCACAATAAGATCGCCATGCAAATGGCGCGTCAATTGATTGGTGTCACCATGCAAGAGCAGGGCGTATCAAGAATTGTTGCGGTTGATATTGAATCGGCGCTTCAGTTAGCAGCCGAAGCGGCTTAATTCTAAGGTCTACACAATGAGTGAGTTGCAGATCTACCTGATTATTTTAGGCGCAGCGGTGATCTTGTTACTGTTGGGCTTTAATTGGTTTCAAGACCTGCGGGTGCGCAAGCGCATGCAGGCAGAAGTGCCCAAAATCGATCAAGACCCCCTTTTAGGTGACGTTGCTGCCGTTGATCGTGTGCGTCGCGAGCCGGCACTGGGCGGCTCTGCGGTGATCTTGCCTTTTACGAGTGGCGCCAATACGGTGCCGGGTGCGAACGATCAAGAGCCTGATTCGGCGACTGAGGTGGTCATTGAGATGACATTTCAAGGACCCATGAATGGAGAAGACCTTGCGCCTTTGCTCATACCCTTGCGCGCTGCGGGTCGTAAAGCGGTTCGGATTTTTGTAGAAAATACCGATGGACGACGCTCACTTCAAATTGATCCTCAGGGTCTCTATACCTCGGTGCAACTGGCGGTCTTGTTGGCCAATCGTAGCGGCCCACTCACTGCAATTGAGTGGTCGCAAATTTTTAATCGGGCACAGACCCTAGCCGATCAACTCGAGTGCACGCTCGAGGCACCAGAACAACAGCAGGTTGTCGAGCTGGGACAGCGTTTGGATCAGCTTTGCGAGGGGCTCGATACCCAAGTTGGCCTGACGTTGTTATTGACCGGTGTGCGCTCTGTTTCAGAAGTCAGCGATGCGGCGCAGGCCATGGGTTTTGTCGCCTATCAGGGGCGGTTTGCCTGGTTCGGCGATCATGGTTTTGTTTGTTTCACGCTTTCGCGTGCCGACGAAGAGCCCTTTGACGCAGGGATGGCAGGGGTCGATCGGGTGAGTCTATTGCTCGACGTACCGCGCAGCCCCGTAGATACGCGCGCCTTTGGCCGAATGGCCGAAATCGGCTATGAATTGGCCCGACGTTTAGGCGCTGAGCTGATTGATGATCAAGATCGTGCATTGCAACCAGGTGCTGAAATCTTAATCGACGAACAGCTCAAAACCGTTTATGTCAATCTTGAACGCGCCGGGTTTAATGCGGGTGGTGCGCGCGCGTTGCGTGTGTTTGTCTAACGCCTGTTAGGGCGATGTATGACCGAACTCCTTGAGCGTGTCGCCGGCTTACGTAGCGAGATTGAGCGGCATAATCACGCGTATTACGTACTGGATGCGCCGCAAATTAGCGATGCTCGCTACGACCTGCTTATGCGTGAGTTGCAGGCGCTTGAGGCACAGCATCCAGAACTCATTATTCCAGAGTCACCGACACAGCGTGTAGGCGCGGCGCCGTTGGCTGCCTTTGCCAGCGTCACCCACTCGGTGCCCATGCTGTCGCTTGGTAATGCTTTCGAAGTCGAAGACGTACAGGCGTTTGATAAGCGTGTGACGGATTCATTGAGAGCCGCAGGCAAACTCACGAGTGATGAACAGACTGCATATTTTTGTGAACTTAAGCTTGACGGTTTGGCGATTAACTTGCGCTACGAGCGTGGTGTTTTAGTTCAAGCTGCAACGCGTGGTGATGGGCAAAGCGGGGAAGATGTCACGAGCAACATTCGTACCATCAAAGCAATTCCGTTGCGTTTGACGGGTCAGGTGCAAGACATCCCAGAAGTGTTCGAGGTACGTGGTGAGGTCTTTATGAACCTCGCAGACTTTGATCGTTTAAACGAAGCGCAACGCAATCGCGGCGAAAAAATCTTTGTCAATCCACGTAACGCAGCGGCCGGTAGCTTGCGGCAACTCGACCCTCGTATCACTGCGCAACGCCCACTTCGATTTTTTGCCTATGGTTGGGGCGATGTGGGCGAGGTGCCTTTTGCACAGCATAGTCAGATGCTTGATTGGATGGCGCATTTGGGCTTGCCTGTTAATGTGACGCAGCACGTCGTGGCGCACGGGGCCGCCGATTTGCTGCGCTACTACCAGCAGGTTGGCGAGCGCCGTGCGAGTTTGCCCTACGACATTGATGGTGTTGTCTATAAAGTCAATGACCTCACTGCCCAGCGTATGTTGGGGTTTGTCGCCCGTGCGCCTCGCTTTGCGATTGCGCATAAGTTTGCAGCGCAAGAAGCCGTGACCACCTTGCTGGATATTGAGGTTCAGGTAGGTCGCACGGGTGCGATTACACCCGTAGCACGTCTGGCGCCCGTATTCGTCGGTGGAGTGACCGTGACGAATGCGACCTTGCACAACGAAGATGAAATTCGTCGTAAAGACGTACGCGTGGGCGATACAGTGATTGTGCGTCGGGCGGGTGATGTGATCCCTGAAGTCGTGGGCCCTGTTCTTGAAAAACGCCCGATCTTTGCAACGCAATTTATGATGGCGACTGCGTGTCCGGTTTGCGGTTCGAGTATTGAACGACTCGAAGATGAAGCCATTGCCCGTTGCACAGGTGGTTTATTTTGTGCGGCCCAGCGTAAGCAAAGTTTGATTCATGCTGCGGGCCGCAAAGCCCTGGATATTGAAGGTCTAGGTGAGAAATTGGTCGAGCAGCTTGTCGATCGTGAGCGCATTCATTCTTTAGCCGATATTTTTACTTTACAAGCCGACGAATTGGCAAGCTTTGATCGTATGGGTCAAAAATCGGCCGATAACTTGATCGCTGCAATCCAACAAGCCAAGCAACCGTTATTAGGTCGTTTGATTTTTTCCTTAGGCATTCGACATGTTGGCGAAACGACTGCGCGAGATTTGGCGCTGCATTTCGGTTCAATCGAGAAGATCATGTCGGCAAGCCAGGATGACTTGCTTGCCGTAGCTGACGTTGGGCCGGTGGTTGCCGGTTCAATCGCGCGTTTTTTTGCTGAAACACATAAT
>JBAXLV010000324.1:0-3698 GCA_037134635.1 Alcaligenaceae bacterium | reverse complement strand
AGCGCCATTCTTGAGCCCATCGTGCCAAGTCCAATAAAACCGATTTTCATTTTTGTTTTCCAGTTGTTCGAGGGAGTTGATACAAAGCCTTGCTGCTTTAGTATTATTGTTCAGAATAAACATTATTCATCAAAAAACACTCCAGGAGACTTCTATGGCAACTGCCCCCGCTTCAGCCCGACGTGAACGTTTACGCAAGACCGTTCCAAAAATGGTCGAATGCGCAGAAAAAGTTCTGTATGGTGATATCTGGGAGCGTAAAGAACTCTCTAAACGAGATCGCAGCATGATTACGATCGCTGCCTTGCTGACGTCATTCAGACCAGATCAGTTGCGCGTGCACATTACGCGTGGATTGGAAAATGGCCTCACCCAAGAGGAAATCGGCGAGCTGATTACGCACCTGGCCTTTTACTCCGGTTGGGCCTCATCGATGTCTGCTGCTCAGATTGCTTATGAGGTCTTTGAAGAGCTTGAAAAAAAGTGAGCAATCAAGCGAATTCTTGAGTGCTCGTTTGCTGGCTCAAAAACGGTGGCGTATGCCTGAGATAACATAAAAACTGGCTGTGTCCCCGATGAAGCCTGGATTGGTTGCGTACGAGGTGGCCAGATATATGTTGGTGCGTGCAGTGAAGTCGTATTGATAGCCGATGCTGTAGGCATCTTGCGCGCCAACGTTATTGAGGCCGCGTGTCGAGCCAGTATTAGCCGCACGCGTCCACGAAACAAAGATTTTTGAAACGCTGCTGCACGGCAGCGTGAAGCCCAGCATATAAGAGTTAAAACTCATGTTCGGGTCAAAGAGAATCGCCCCTTGGCCACCATCCCAAGAATTGATGTCAATCGTCGGTTTGCCAACGGTCGTGAAAGAGATGCCCTGGATATTGATGGCACCACCTTTGTTTTGACCGATCGCGGCTGATACTTGAATGAGGCCAAAGTCGTATTTACCGCCCAAAATCCATTCCTGGATCGTGCTATTACTTGGAATATTTGAGGGTATGCGTTGATCACTGGTGCTAGGCATGACTTGATCATACGAGGCCGCTAACATGAGCGGGCCTTGGTTATAGCTGGCGCCTAAGCTGATTAACCGAGTGTTATTGAGTGTATCGAAGTTGTAGTCGCTGCCAACATTAATGGATTTGAATCCATCAAAATAATAGCTGTTCATCTGAGGCGCAAACGAATAGCCGGCGCCCAGTTTTAGCCCGCGAGTCGGCTCAAACATCAACTTGATCATGTTGCTGTACTTGGTGTTTGAATTGGCCGACCCAAAGGCAAAAGCCATGCGCGCTTGACCAAAACCGCCTCTGAAGGGGTCGATCGGCAAAAAGAACTCTGGGGCATAGCCGCTCTGACGTCCGATGCGAGCGTATCCCAAGTCATCATGGCCGAGACCGACCCAGGACTGAAGCCCAAACAATCGCCCGTTCGACAATAGGGCGCCGTTGGTAAGGTCGAGGCTACTTTCAAGTTGAAAGTTTGCAGAGAAACCATTGCCCAAGGGTTCTTGGCCGCGGACACCCCAGCGCGAGGTAGTTTGCATGCCACTGCCTAGCCCCAGCCTTGACTGGCTGTACTGATTTGCCCCCGTGATAGATTGATAGGCAATGCCCCCGTCTAGCAGCCCGTAAAAGGTGACACTACTCTGTTGGGCAAACGCACTGGTGGCGATCAAAAATAATGCCCCTAGACCAAGCTTTAGTTTATAAAGACGTTTCATGACGTACGAGGGCATGTCCTGTTGGATGACAATTCAAAAATGATGCACGAGGTTATCAGAGATTAAATCTTGCCAAACTTATAACTGTTCTGCTTGTGTGGAAATAGCGAAAAGCAGAGCATGTTACTTAAGTGGACTCACCCTTAGCCTACCTTAACGATGTTATCAGTATGCGTGATCCCTTCCCTTAGTTATCTCAAACAATGAATGAGTCTGATTGATGTCCTCTCTTACAGAAAGTCCAAATATTGTTGTACTAGGTGCCGGCGCAGTCGGCTGCTATTTCGGCGGCATGTTGGCGCGCGCCGGTCAAAAGGTGACGTTGGTTGCGCGTCCTGACCATGTTGCTGCGATCATTCAGCAGGGCTTGTATATGGACTGCCAAAGTTTTCAAGAGTACGTTGCGGTTTCGGCGAGTGACGAAATTTCAGTTATTGCTCAGGCAGACTTGATTTTGTTGTGTGTGAAATCGCCTGATACAACAAAAACGATTGAGGCCATTCGCCCTCATTTGCAAAAGCATACGACGATCCTGAGCTTACAAAATGGGGTCGATAACTGCGAGCGTATTCGTGCTGTGGTGACGAATCCGGTTTTTCCTGCGGTGGTGTACGTTGCAACAATCATGACCGGGCCTGGTCGCCTAAAGCATCTTGGTCGGGGCGAGTTGGCCATTGGTCAGTGGGAGCCGAGCAAGCAAAGCGATTCAGCCGTCGTTGACACGCTTGCCATGTTGGCAAGCTTGCTCAGTGCAGGCGGAGTGCCCTGTCAGGTGTCATCCGATATACGTAAAGATCAATGGAGCAAGTTTTTAGTGAACTGCAGCTACAACGCGATTTCGGCGATTGGTCAGCTGACCTACGGCACAATGGTTCAGACTGAAGCCGTGCGCGTGCTGATCAACCAGTTGGGCGTTGAAGTCGTCAGCATCGCACAGCATCAAGGTATCGGGTTGACGTTTCAAGAAGCACAAGAGGTCAACGACATGATCCCCAAGACGATGCCTGGACAATTGTCGTCAACGGCACAGGATCTTGCGCGTCACAAGCCCACCGAGATTGAATTTCTGAATGGGTTGATTGTGCGCAAAGGCCAAGAATATGGGATTGCCACCCCGGCCAATCAAAGTGTTTATGCTTTGGTTAAGATGCTTGAGCAGGTCTCCAAATAATAATAAATAACAGCATTACCCAGAGGAAACTATGACTTCAACCCAATGCAATCGCCTCCGTCGCTTCCTACCGCTATGGTTAATGCTTGCGATGGTCGGTAGCCCCAGTCTGGCAGCCGCTCAAAATGCGGCTGATAAATATCCTGAAAAATCAATCAAGCTCGTTGTGCCGTTCCCACCTGGTGGCTCAACAGATGCACTGGGGCGTGCCGTTGCTCAGAAGCTGCAAGAAAAATTAGGTCAGTCAGTAGTTGTTGAAAATCGGCCTGGTGCCAGCACGTTAATTGGATCGACCGCGGTCGCGAAAGCCGCGCCTGATGGTTACACGCTCATCGTGTCGGTGAGCAGCCACACGACTAACCCAGCCATGCAAGCAAGCATGCCGTTCGACACACTTAAAGATTTCAAATCGATCAGCATGTTGGCCCGAGCACCGGTATTGGTGGTCGCGCACCCAGATTTTCCGGCAAGCAATATCAAAGAGCTCATCGAGCTTGGTAAGGCGGGCAAGATCAAACTCGACTACGGCTCGGCTGGCGCGGGAACAATGACGCACCTGACTGCCGAGCTGATTAAAAAACAGACGGGCCTGGACTTGACCCATATCTTGTATAAGGGCGGAAGTCCGGCGATGATGGATGTGATGTCGGGCCATCTTGCTTTGACCTTTGCGACACTGGGGCAAGTACAGCCGCAAATTAAATCGGGCAAGCTTAAAGCGTTGGGTATTTCATCTGACGTCCGTTATCCCTCCGTAGCGGATATCCCCACGTTCAAAGAACAAGGGCTCGATGTTGTCAC
>JBAXLV010000323.1:0-3703 GCA_037134635.1 Alcaligenaceae bacterium | reverse complement strand
ATCATTGCATAGAGATCGCTTTGATGTTCGACTCGCTTTGGGTTGTCGGTAAAACGAGGATCGTCAAGCCACTCAGGGCGCTCTAAGACTTTTGCCAACGATTTAAACAATCCATCGCTGCCCGCTGCGATGACGATTTCACCATCGCTCGTGAGGTAGCCCTTGTAAGGGACAATGCCAGGGGCTCCTGAGCCTTGCTTACCCGCGAGTTTGCCAGAGGCTAGATATTGAGAGGCCAATAAAGAAACCCATGAGGTGGCCGTCTCAAATAAAGACACATCGACGATACGGCCCACGCCCGAAACTTGACGCTCGTAAAGGGCGGTCAGAATGCCAATGATGCCCCACATGCCCGTGCCCATGTCTACGATTGACGCGCCAACGCGTACGGCCGGGCGGCCGGGCTCTCCGGTCGTACTCATGATGCCTCCAAAGGCTTGCATCAGTGGGTCATAGCCAGGGCGAGTTTTAAGAGGTCCTTCGCGACCGAAGGCACCCAGGCTGCAATAAATGAGTCGGGGCTGACGTGCTAACAGGCTTTTGCCATCAAGCCCAAGTTGTTCGACGTGTCCAGGACGAAGGTTCTGAATCACGATATCGGCCTCGTCGCAGATCAGGTTCTTGAGTGCCGCGATTTGCTCGGGGTCACGAAGTTCGCAGACGACCGATTGCTTATTGCGATTCAACGATTGAAAAAAAGCCGAGGCACCCTCCCAAAACGGTGGTCCCCAGCGGCGCGCATCGTCACCGTCGGCTTTTTCAATTTTAATGACGCGTGCGCCCAGTTCGCTCAGAATCTGTCCTGCGAAGGGGGCGGCAACGCTATGGCCGAGTTCGATGACGGTCAGCCCCGCAAAAGGCCCGGTGGGACTTGAGGATGATTGAGCAGGTTTTGTCATTTTTATCATTTATCAGGTGAACACTCCCGCCCAACGGGCAGGGGCGACAAGGCAGCTAAAACAAAGGCTCAGGCTCTCAAAAGAGAGCCTGAGCCTTTCAATCATATATGGAAATGCGAATTCTTACCTTTGAGCCCGCAAAGGGGAATCCGCTTAGCTAAAGAATCGTTAATCGGCAGCTAGGACGAGAATCGCTGTCGTGGCCGCCGCGCCCATCGCCCGAGAGGCTAGGTCGGGCTGAGCCTGTTGTCCTGGCATCAAGGGTTCGGGGTTTTCAGTCAGTCGTGGTCGACGCGCATCCAGCACGCGTGCCCCTAAGAATTCACCTTGTAGCTGTTTGGTGACGTTGATTAAAGGCCCCACCGCGACACGGTGAATAAATTGATGTCCTGCTGGCGTAAATGCCCTCGAAATCTCGGCACAAGTGCTGTTGGACCATTGAGCTTGCCACTTTTTGCGTGCCGCACCTGAGATCCACCTTGAGATGTGGCGGTTCAGCTTGGGCGGGCACCCAACTAATACGCACTTTGTTGGTTTGCTGACGTCAATCATTGCGGCCAGCTGATTGCGCGCATATTCAGAATCATTAATGTAAACAATTAGGGTTTCCATGTGACAGCCTCCTAGATTTTTTGATTGACAAGGGTTGTTGAAGAGAGCGTGTTGCTGTTGGTGCTCGGTTTGCGCATTGCATATTTGCTCACGAAAAGCACAAGCGCGATTGCGACTGCATAGGTTGCCCAACGCGCGATTTCGTTGAGGGGTGCAGTGCCGTCAAAAATTGGATCGAGTAGTGCCTCGTCGGTGATCATTTTGGCTGCCGTAAAAGCCAGAACTGCTGCGCCGATATTGATGATGACAGGCCAGCGCTCAACCATTTTGAGTACGAGTGTGCTACCAAACACAACGATTGGGACACTGATCAGTAAGCCTATTACAACCAGATCAAACGAGCCTTGCGCGGCACCAGCGACCCCAAGAACGTTGTCAATGCCCATTAAGGCATCAGCCACGATGATGGTTTTCATCGCACCCCAGAACGAGGTGACGCGAATGTCGTGCTCTTTGTCTTCTCCGGTATCGAGAATCAATTTGCAGGCAATCCAAAGAAGCCCGAGGCCGCCGATCAACATCAGTCCGGGGATTTTGAGTAGCCAGACAACCGCAACCGTTAGTGCAGAGCGCACGGCAATGGCGCCAACGGTTCCGAACCAAATGGCCTTCTTTTGGAGAGCAGGTGGAAGTTTGCGGGCAGCGAGCGCAATGACAATTGCGTTATCACCCGCGAGTACAAGGTCAATCAGAATAATGGCCAGCAGCGCCGACCACCACGTGGAGGAAAAGAGTTCCATAGTTTAAGCCTTTAAAAGACAATCAATCAAAACCTAAACAAGAAATGAAATGACGAACGGTTGGTTGAAAAATCAACACAACGTGTTTGACAAAACATGCCCTGTTAGGCCACTGATCGAAGGTCTTGCTCGGCTTGTTATGGTTCAGTTATGTGCCCGACAAGCCGGAAGCTTTCACTTCGTAATGACGACTTGACGTGCTCTTTGTGAGATAAATATTCGAACCGGATCACAAAGAACTGGAGCTACTCCCCATCGAAGTTTCACTATACCTAAAAAAAATGCTGTTGTGCAAATTTTTTTATTTAGCGCAAAATCAGTTCGATTGAGGGTGGTTCATCCCAAATCCATCCGCCGTTGCGCCTGAAAATTTCAGGGAAATGCCCCGGCACAATGACATCAGTGCCTTCGCAGATCTCGGCAATCGAGCGCTTTGACTCTTCTGGCGTGGCAAAGCACATGTCGCTCATCTGGGCCAACACCTCTTTGGGATATTTGACTGCATCGCCGGCTAAGACGACCCGACGCCCGTCGGCCTGCGTAAACCGTAACGCTTGAGAACCGGTCGTGTGGCCGGGGACTTCAAAGTGTTCAACCCCTGCAACGAGTTCACCGCGTTTAGGTAAAACCCTAACATCGAACTCTGCAAGAAGTTCATGAATTTTCCAGGGCACGAAGAGATCATCCGGGTGCGGATTTCGTGCGTAGGCGATTTCGGTTTCGCTGACGCAGACTTTGACACCTTTGAATAGGTCGAGATTTTGACAGTGATCAAAGTGCAAGTGCGATAAGAAAACAAGATCAATATCTGTCGGAGCCAGGCCGCGGTCTTTGAGGCCGGCCAGCAGGGCCTTTCGAACGCAAAAATGACCGGTGTCAAACAGAATGCGCGTACCATCTGCGGCGGTCAGTAGGGCAACGTTGCAGAGCCCAAAGAAGCCGCCTTTAAAACTCAGGCTATTACCTTTCAGCAGAAGTTCGTAACGTGCGGCCATGCGTGATCTCCGGTTTTGGGAAATATTCATTTTTTCACCGTATATAGTACTTCTTCGTTACTATGTCGCATATCTTGTTTTGGGCATGCATCTTGCTTGTCTACGCAAGGTCGGGCGTTTCTTAACCCCTTCGGTTGTTCTCAAACTTTCATTTTTTGTTCAGGAGACATCATGTCCCGCTTACCCTTTGTTCGTTTGGCTGCTGCGTTGGCTTGTATTGGTTTAACTGGTTTGGCTCAGGCACAAACCAAATGGGATTTGCCGTCGGCCTATGCGCCCGGTAATTTCCATACAGAAAATCTTGAATACTTTGCTAAGCAGGTCGATGTTGCGACTGCAGGCAAACTTAAAATTGTCGTCCATTCGAATGCGTCCCTGTTTAAGGCACCCGAGATCAAACGGGCTGTGCAAGGTGGTCAGGCGCAGCTAGGCGAGATTTTGTTGGTCAATTTTGAAA
>JBAXLV010000322.1:0-3709 GCA_037134635.1 Alcaligenaceae bacterium | reverse complement strand
GAATGCCAAACACGTCCAAACTATCGTCAGAGCCAAACATCTTCTTGAGCCCACTTACGCCCCAAATCCAGACGATACCGGCGAGGGCACCGATTGCGAGCGCACCCATCGGCCCAACAAAGCCGGCAGCTGGCGTAATGCCAACTAAGCCAACCACGCAACCCGAAGCAGCACCCAGTACAGAAGGTTTGCCTTTCAGTGCCCACTCTGTGAAGGTCCAGCTCAACACCGCTGCAGCGGTTGCGAGCAAGGTGTTTGCAAAGGCCAGAGCCGCCGTGCCATTTGCCTCGAGTGCTGAGCCAGCGTTAAAGCCAAACCAACCGAACCACAGCAAGGCAGCGCCTGTCATGACATGAACCATATTGTGCGGCTTCATGGATTCTTTGCCGAAGCCAAGACGTTTTCCGACAACAAAAGATCCGACCAGACCAGCGATTGCGGCGTTGATGTGAACCACAGTGCCGCCCGCGAAGTCGAGTACACCTTTTTGAAACAACCAGCCCGCTTTAGCAGTCATTGCTTCAAGTGAGGCGGCATCTTTGACATCATCTGGACCAGGCCAGAACCAAACCATGTGAGCGATTGGCAAGTAGGCGAAGGTGAACCAAAGGATCATAAACAGCAAAATGGCTGAGAATTTTGCACGCTCTGCGAAGGCGCCAACAATCAGGCAGCAGGTAATGGTTGCAAACACACCTTGAAACACCATGAACACATACTCAGGGATCGCAACGCCTTTGCTGAAGGTTGCTGCGACAACCTCAGGGTTCAGGCCCGCTAAAAATAGGCGGTCGAATTTGCCAATAAAAGCGTTGCCTTCGGTAAAGGCGAGGCTATAGCCATAAATCGACCATAGCACGATGATCAAAGAGAACACGACCAAGCATTGCATCAGAATCGACAAGACGTTTTTGCTGCGCGTCAGGCCACCGTAAAAAAGCGCTAAACCCGGCAACGTCATGAGTAGGACCAAGGCAGTGCATACAAGCATCCACGCCGTATCGCCTTTGTTTGGAACAATGGCGGTTGGTGCCGGTGCGGCTGCCTCTGCTGCTGGGGCAGCAGCCGTTGCGGCGGGCTTGGCGTCTTGCGCATACACAGGGCTCGTTGAGGCGATGCCAGTGATGCAAACCACTGCAGCCAAGAGGCCGCTTGCTAAGAGTTTATTTAACCAATTTGACACAGTACACCTCTTCTTTAAAGTGCCGACGCGCCGGTTTCACCGGTGCGAATGCGAATCACATGATCGATTGGCGTGACGAATATTTTTCCGTCTCCAATCTTTCCCGTACGAGCGGCCTTCTCGATTGCATCTAAAGCTTGCTCGAGAAGTTCATCAGACACTGCTGCTTCGAGTTTGATCTTGGGCAGAAAATCAACCACATATTCTGCGCCGCGATACAGTTCGGTATGACCTTTTTGGCGACCAAAGCCTTTGACTTCGGTCACGGTGACGCCCGACACGCCCACGGCGGTTAGGGCAGTACGCACTTCATCTAGCTTGAAGTGTTTAATGATGGCTGTGATGAGTTTCACGAAAGTCCCCTAAACAATTAAAAGGTTTTAGTGAGCGTGGCAAGAACGGTATCTCCGCCCAGCGCTTTACCCTGTGGATTGATGTAAGCCCCTTTCTTTGCATTGGTACCGAGATAAGCCAACGAAAGGCTCAAGCCGCTGCCGAAGTCTTTGGTGGCACCAAGTTTCCAGTCGGTGTAGCTATACAGGCTGTCGTTTGTGACACTCGAGCCTGACGCGGTACCTGCGATGTATTGATAGCCCGCATGCGCATTGAGCGTTAAGCCCCAGACGCCGGTGTCGTAGTTGACGGTTAAGTCTGTATAGTTTGATCCAGAACTATTCGAAAAGCCGAATAACGTCGTGACCGCATATGAAAACTTCAAATATCCAGTGACGGCGTCAAAGGTGAAGTTTTGAGCGGCATACAGTTCAGTCGTATTTGGATTGGTCGTGAAGCCCGTTGTGCCCGAGGTGGGGTAGTAGTACTGCAGCACCCCAACGTCTGCGGCGAAGCCTTTAGACCACTCGTATTTGTAGCCTGCATAAAAATCCATTTCGATCGGGGCAGAGGCGCTTTTGCCGCTCGCTGAGGCTGAGTCCGAAATCCAGCTGATCGAAGAGTTCCAGTTACCGATATAAAAACCGCTTGGATGCGCGTAGTCAAAACCGCCCTGAATGGCAGGTTGCAAATTGGACTGCGAAATCCCGCGATAGCGATAGTCGCTGGTAAGCGATACGTTGGCGGTGACAGGACCTGGCTCGGCGGGTGCTGCGGTTTGGGCAACAGAAACATTACTCATGCCTAGGCAAGAGAGCACTCCTAAGGCAAGCGAAGAAACGATTTTTGTACGGCGCGTAAACATATCTAACTCCCGTTGATCAAGAATGATTGTCTGATCAAAGAAAGCAAGATTTGTGCCAACTAAACTATGACGACAGGAATTGTTGACAAACGTTTTTTACACAATGATGACACGCCGCAACCGTGATTTTTAGCGTGTTTGGAACGATTTCAGCTGACGTGTATGCACCATAATAGAGCATAATCACCAAAATGGAGCATTTAACCGATGGTTTGATCCAACTTATTCTAGGGTAATGTTGCTTGCGCGAATAATTTTTGCCAGACGCTCGGTCTCGGCGCTCAGCCGGGCAAAATACGGATCCCCCAGTTCTTGCATTGGAATAAAGCCAAGTTCGCTAAAGCGAGTTTGCGCTGAGGGCGATTGCATAATGGCTTGCGTCGAGGCGCGTAGCTTACTCACGATAGCGTCTGGTGTGCCGGCCGGAACCACGATGCCGATCGAGCCACCATACGAAAAATCCTTGAATCCCAACTCTTCCATCGAAGGGATCTCTGGCAATAGCGGTGAGCGTTGCGGTGTCGTGACGGCTAAAGCGCGTAATCGTCCAGATTGAATCAGCGGCGAGGCATTGGCGACTGTGTCGACGAACAGATCAACGCGTTGCGCAAACAATTCGATCAAAGCGGGTGCACTGCCTTTAAAAGGGACGTGGCTAATTGATAGATTGGCTGCATTTTTCAGTGCTTCGTTTGCCATAAACGACGTGGATGCAGGCCCAAAATTAGCAAAATTCAATGTATTCGGTTTGTTCTTTGCGTGCGCGACCAGTGCCGGAATCGAGAGAAATGGTGAATTGCTGGAGACGACAAAAACTCCTGGCGATAAAACAAGCAGTCCAATCGAGCGAAAATCGCGCTGCAAAACATAGCTCAGTTTGTCACCCAGAACAGTGGGCGCAACGGTAAATTCGGTACCCGCTGATTGGTAAAGGGTGTACCCATCCGGTGTTGCTTTTGCTGCAATCGCCGCAGCTATGGTTGAGGTAGCCCCCGGTTTATTTTCAACAATCACGGGTTGTTTAAGCTGTTCAGAATACTTAGACGCAATTAAGCGCGCAACGGTATCTCCGGCACCACCAGGTGGGTATCCAACGATGAGTCGAAGCGGTCTGTTGGGATAGTCTTGCGCCCAGACTGTGCTGAGTGCGCTCACACATAACAAACCAAGGGTCAGTAGCAGGCCGAAGTGTCGCATGGTGGTTGTCTCTGTTGAGGGTCGAGCAGGCGCGAGGCGGCTGTGCAACCAGCGTTTATCGATGTTCTTTTTGGCGCAACGCCTTGATTATGCCTAAAAACCAAGCGAATGCCACGCGCGACGTGCCCATG
>JBAXLV010000321.1:0-3722 GCA_037134635.1 Alcaligenaceae bacterium | reverse complement strand
CCCTCGGCGATATTGATCTTGGCTGTGCTTGGCAGCATGGGCGGCCTGCCTGGCATGAGTTATGCCATCGCAACACCCACAGAAGCCGGTGCGATGGGCGCGATGGGGGCCATTTTATTGGCAGCCATTCACGGCCGTTTGACTTGGGAGATCGTTCGCGACGGGATGACGAGCACCATGCGCATTACGGCGATGGTGGTTTTTATCTTAATCGGTTCACGCGTGTTTTCTCTGGTGTTTCAGGGTGTGGATGGTGCACTCTGGATTGAGCACCTCTTGTCGGGGTTACCTGGAGGGCAGATCGGGTTTCTGGTTGTTGTGAACGTCTTCGTATTTTTCCTGGCGTTCTTTTTAGATTTCTTTGAGATTGCTTTCATTATTCTGCCGATGCTCGCCCCCGTGGCCAACAAACTCGGTATCGATATGATCTGGTTTGGCGTGCTGTTGTGCGTGAATATGCAAACCAGCTTTATGCATCCGCCTTTTGGTTTCGCGCTCTTTTATTTACGCAGTACCGCCGATACCTTGTTCAAGGCCGGATCGTTACCGGGCAAAGTGTTGTCGCGCGACATCTATCTAGGCTCTATTCCCTGGGTGCTCTTGCAGCTACTGCTCGTGGTGATTGTGATTTTCTTTCCGCAGACGGTGACGGTATTTTTGGATAAGCCCGTGCAAGTTGATCTCAGTACGATCCGTATTGAAATTCCTACAAATGATTTGCAGCAGCCTGACGCGCAGAGCGAGCAAGATACTGTGAATGATTTGATGCGCGGCCTAATGAAAGAAAGCAAATAAAAATATGTCGGTCTCGACAACTGACTCGGCGTCAAGCCTGATAGAGCAAGGCAGCGAAATTATTGAGCCCTTGCCGCTTGAGGCAGAGGGCCCCGCCTTTACCGTATTGATCAAAATGCTTGCGTCGGTGCTGGTGGGCGCATTGATTTATTCGGGTGCCCGCGCTGCACGTCTGGTCGTTTGGCAAGAGTTTTCACTTTCTGCTGCCTGCGTCTGGGGGGCTGCATTGGTGATCATCCTTGTCATTTATTACTGGATCTTAAAAAGTCGAACGTCGATTAAGCAAGGGGTGATCGAACAAACGTGGCTTTGGAAAAAACAAGTCCGGATCTCTGACATCCGCCAGGCTAAGTTTATTTACCTTCCCTATTTAAGCTGGCTGATCGCACCGCGCCTGATCGTCCGTACGGGCCCGGTGATGACAGTTTTTTACGCGGCCCATCCAGCTGTGCAGAGGTCTTTTGCCACGCTGATGTTGGGTAGGTAATATAGCTAAAAATAGTTAAAAATCTTTCAAGACAAATAAGGAATCGCTGTGTTTAGATTAGATGGCAAAGTCGCGCTCGTGACGGGTTGTGGCACGCTTGGCGAGGGTTGGGGCAATGGCAAGGCAATCTCAGTGGCGCTTGCTAGACAAGGGGCAAGCATTTTTGGTTCTGATTTAAATCTTGAGGCCGCACAACAGACGCAAAAAATTATTCATGATGAAGGTGGCATTGCGCATGTGATCACTGCCGATGCGACACAAGCTGACGAGGTAAAAAAATTGGTTGATGCTTGTATGGCGCAATTTGGGCGTATCGACATTTTGATCAATAATGTGGGTCGCTCTGAGCCGGGTGACCCCGTTAGCATGAGCGAACAAATCTGGGATGACCAGATGGATATCAATGTAAAAGCCGCATTCCTGGCCTGTAAATATGTGCTGCCGATCATGGAGGCGCAAGGCAAGGGCTCTATCGTCAGTATTTCGTCGGTTGCGGGCTTGCGTTATGTTGGGAAACCACAGGTCGGCTACGCAGCCGGTAAGGCAGCGCTAATGCAACTGACCAAAACAACAGGTGTGCTGTATGCTGAACGTGGCGTACGTTTGAATTGCGTGGCGCCGGGCTTGGTATTTACGCCGCTCGTTAAGCGCTTGGCTGATAAATATGCGAAGGGCGATTATGAAGGCTTTGTTGCGCATCGTCATAAACAGGTGCCTGCTGGTTATATGGGAGATGCGTGGGATGTAGCCAATACCGTCGTCTTTTTAGCAAGCGACGAAGCGCGCTACATCACGGGTCAAACGATTGTGGTCGATGGCGGTTTAACCTCGACAACTCCTTAATCACCTTTTTAAAAAGATCTCGTATGACTATCTCTCAAGGCAGGCTGGCCAATAAAGTTGCCATCATTACGGGTGCGGGTTGTGTTGGGCCAGGTTGGGGTAACGGCCGGGCAATCGCCATGCGCTTTGCGCAAGAAGGCGCGCGTGTCTTTGCGGTAGATAAAGATATGGCGGCCATGACGGATACGCTGGCGCTCATTAAAGAATTTGATGGGGATGTAACACCCTACACCTGCGATGTGACAGACAGCAAAGCGATACAAGCGCTTGTTGCAGCTTGTTTGAAGCAGTACGGCACAGTTGATATCCTGGTCAATAACGTAGGCGGTCCTGTGCGCGGAGGGCCGATCGAACTCAGCGAAGAAAACTGGGATGCTCAAATCGATATCAATCTTAAAACCGTCTTCTTGATGTGCAAATATGTGATGCCCATCATGGAGGAAAAAGGTGCGGGCTCGATTGTCAATATTTCTTCAACCTCAGGCATTCGTTTTTCAGGAGCCCCTCAGGTGGGCTACGCTGCGGCGAAGGCCGGCGTAATTCAGTTTGGACGCGTGGTGGCTGTTGAATATGCCAAAAAAGGAATTCGAGTGAATTCAGTGCTGCCGGGTTTACTGCATACGCCACTGGTTGAGGCTGTATTGGCGGGTGCTCAGGCGGGCGGCGATGCAGAGGGCTTATTGAAACGCCGTCAAGCGCGAATCCCGATGCCGTTTATGGGCGATGGTCGCGATACTGCCAATGCAGTGTTATTTTTAGCTTCGGATGAAGCCCGTTTTATCACCGGTACTGAACTGATTGTGGATGGTGGGATGAGTGCGAAGTGCGATTGATGAGCAACGTACTGATTGGTTAAAGAGATTTGCTAAAACTGGAGACTAAAGCATGAAAGCAGCTGTTCTGACGACTGAAGGATTTCATATCACCGAGGCGCCTAAGCCTATCCCTACCGCCGAGCAGGTACTGGTTCGGGTGCGTGCTGCGGGTTTGAATCGTGCTGACTTGGGCGTGATTGCAGGTGGTATGCACGGCAGTCAAGGCGGGGCGGGTACCGTGCCTGGTCTTGAGTGGTCAGGTGAAATTGTTGAAGTGGGCGCCAATGCCAAAGGCTTTAAGATCGGTGATCGCGTGATGTGTTCCGGTTCGGGTGGTTATGCAGAGTATGCCGTTGCCGACTGGGGGCGTGTCATGATGATCCCGTCGGCGTCAATGAGCTTTGAACAAGCAACGAGTTTGCCCATTGCAGTACAAACGATGCATAACGCAATCGTCACCGCTGGCGAGTTGCGTAAAGGCGAGACTATCTTGATTCAAGGTGCGTCATCAGGCGTGGGTCTCATGGCGATGCAAGTTGCTAAATTGATGGGCGCTAAAACGGTGATTGGTACGTCCTCCCATGCGGGTCGTCGCGAGCAACTCAAACAGTTTGGTGCAGATTTTGCGATTGACAATAGCGATCCACAGTGGCCAAAATTGGCGACTGAGGCGAATGGTGGCAAGGGTGTTGACCTGATCATTGATCAGCTATCCGGAAAATTCGGGACACCCAATATCGAGGCCTGTGCGATTCTTGGGCGCATTGTGAACGTTGGCCGAC
>JBAXLV010000320.1:0-3741 GCA_037134635.1 Alcaligenaceae bacterium | reverse complement strand
ATCACCTGTTATCCAGGGTTTCATGCAATCGTTGTACATGGCGTGGCACACCGACTCTGGACGGCCCAATGGTTTTGGCTTGGACGCTTTATTTCACACCTAGGTCGCATCCTGACCGGCATTGAAATCCACCCCGGTGCAACAATCGGTCGGCGCGTCTTTATTGATCACGGCTTCGGCGTTGTGATCGGCGAAACCGCTGAGATTGGCGACGACTGCACGATTTATCAGGGTGTCACACTGGGTGGCACCCGGCTGTACAAAGGCGCTAAGCGTCACCCCACGCTTGGTAGGGGCGTGGTCGTTGGCGCGGGCGCACAAGTGCTAGGTGGTTTCACGGTTGGGGATGGTGCGCGAATCGGTTCGAACGCGGTGGTGGTCAAGCCCGTGCCCGCAGGGGCCACAGCCGTGGGCAATCCCGCCCGTTTAATCGAAGCCAAAAATCCAGCGGCTGAACAGACAACAGAAGATGCTGCAATGGCTGCCGCTCGGCCCCCAACCGCTTCGCCTGCTCTATCGCCGTGTGATTCAGATTGGGATGCGACACCCTTGAAAGCGATGCTCGATAAAGGCGCGGTCCCCGCACAGCCGGCAGACCCTTTGGCAGAATCGGGCTCGTTTACCGCCTATGCGGTTGACCCTGGTGCTGGCGATCCGCTGGTCAAGGTGCTGCACGAGTTAATTACGCATGCCGCAGAACAAGATCGGCGTATCGCACAGCTTTGCCAAACGATTGAATCGATGGGCACGAAAGTGCAAGGACAAAACGCTGCACTTGATGTGCAGCGTCTAAACAAACTGGTAGACGAATAGGCGCGCGTAAAGCGCGCCGATTAAGACTAATCCGCCTTGACGCCAGCACCTTTAACGACCGTGCCCCAGGTGGTGGTTTCAGACTGGATAAACTGAGCGAATTGCGCAATGGTGCCCGCGCCGTTGGTGGCGCCTAGATCAGCCAAACGCTTTTGCACTTCAGTTTTAGTCAATGCTTTGTTCATTGAAGCATTGAGCTTCTCGATAATGTCTTTAGGCGTGCCTGCGGGCGCGGCCAAACCAAACCACGACGACACATCAAAGCCGGGAAAGCCCGACTCGGCCATCGTTGGAATGTCGGGCGCTACAGCCGCACGCTGTGGCGACGTCACTGCCAACGCGCGCAATTTGCCTGCCTGCACCAAGGGCCAAGCCGTTGGCATATTGTCAAACATCAACTGCACTTGTCCGCCGACCAGATCAGTGAGGGCTGGCGCACTGCCTTTGTAAGGAATGTGCGGAATATCGAGTTTGGTCTGAAACTTGAACAATTCACCCGTCATATGAATCGAAGTGCCCGCACCAGAAGACGCAAAATTTAACGCACCAGGATTTTTCTTTGCATAGTCGATCAACTCTTGAACGCTATTGGCCGGCACCTTAAGATTGACCACCATCAGATTTGGCACCTTGGCCGCTAAACCGATCGGGCTAAAGTCTTTGATGACATCAAATTTTAAGTTGGGATAAAGCGTTTGATTGATGGCATTCGTCACAGCCATCATGAACAAGGTATAGCCATCGGGCGCGGAGCGCACCACGGATTCAGCCGCGATATTGCTACCGGCTCCGGGTTTATTTTCAACCACAACACTCTGACCTAAATCTTCGGTCATCTCTTTGGCTAACAAGCGCGCGATCACGTCTGTCGCGCCACCGGCTGAAAACCCAACCAAAATACGGACAGGCTTATTGGGGTATGGGGCCTGCGCTTGAGCAGCTGGCACGAGAAGGCCAACACAGGCCAGGACGCCACAAGTGGCACGTATGAGCCCGCGTAATAATTGTTTTGATCTCATTAGAGAAGCCTTTAAGGTTTTGTACCATCATTATAAATAAATGAGCAGCGGTGCCTTACACTTAGCTTTTCGGCACGCCCTTCAACACACAAGAATACTCTGATAGATGCTAGAACAAGCCACCTCGCCCGCAAATCCGGATCAGCACACGCCGATGATGCAGCAATACCTGCGTCTCAAAGCAGAGGCAGGCCCGTTATTGTTGCTTTATCGCATGGGTGACTTTTATGAAATGTTTTATGAAGATGCCGAGCGTGGTGCAAAACTGTTAGGGTTAACTTTAACGCGTCGTGGCTCTTCAAACGGTGTGCCGATTCCGATGGCGGGCTTGCCCTATCACGCAGCCGAGCAATATTTGGCTAAGCTCGTCGCTCAAGGGGTATCGGTCGCCATCTGCGAGCAAATTGGCGACCCTGCAACCAGCAAAGGCCCGGTCGAGCGCAAGATCGTACGTATCGTGACCCCGGGCACACTCACCGACGAAGCACTGTTACCTTCTAAGGCCGATCGCTGCGTCGCCGCGGTGTTTGTGCCACGTAAAGCTAGCAAAACCTTGCGAGCAGGTGTCGCCTGGCTCAATCTGGCAAGCGGTGAGTTCAAGTTATCAGAGTGCGCCCCTGAAGCGCTTGACTCTGAACTACATCGCATCGACCCAGCTGAAATCATCATTGCCGATGACGCGCAACTTGATCTGACACTGCATTGCGCGGCGACCAAGATCCCGCCCTGGCACTTCGAGACCGAACAAGCACACGCGCACTTACTGGCACACTTTAAAACTGAATCCCTTGCTGGTTTCGATATTGATGATCTGCCCACTGCTTTGTGCGCGGCGGGCGCCTTGCTTCGCTATGCCGGGCGTACACAATCGCACGCGCTATCGCACATTCAAACCTTAGTGGCAGATCGTGCCAGTCAATATGTACTCATGGATCCGGCCACGCGGCGCAATCTTGAACTGACTCGCACCCTGTCAGGCGAAGAAGCGCCGACGCTATTTTCGATTCTTGATACGTGCTGCACCCCCATGGGAAGCCGTCTCTTGCGCCGCTGGCTGCATCATCCCTTGCGCGATAATGCGCCCGTGCTTGACAGGCAACAGGCAATCGCGAGCCTAATGGGTGCAAGCGATAAGCGTAGTGAGTTGTTGCATTCGACACCGCTCTTACAGTCGCTACGTACTGAACTCAATAAATTGCCCGACCTTGAACGCATTGCCACGCGTATTGCCTTGCTCTCGGTACGGCCACGTGAACTCGCCAGTCTGCGAGATGCGCTGACTGCTTTACCAAGCTTACAACAACAGGTGCTTTCGGCGAGCAGCACTTCGCGCTTAAGTGCCATAGCACGTTCTTTGACACCCCCTGAGGGCATGCAAGTCTTGCTACAGCAAGCTGTCGCGTTAGAACCCGCTGCCCTGGCGCGCGATGGTGGTGTCATTGCCACAGGTTTTGATGCAGAGCTTGATGAACTGCGCGCAATTTCAACCGACAACGGTGCGTTTTTACTTGAACTCGAAGCGCGCGAACGCGCGCGTACTGGGATCAGCACACTGCGCGTCGAGTTCAATCGTGTACATGGCTTTTTTATTGAGGTGAGTCGCGCTCAGTCTGAGAAAGTACCCGAAGACTATCGCAGACGCCAAACGCTTAAAAATGCTGAACGCTACATCACACCAGAACTCAAATCCTGGGAGGACAAAGTCTTATCCGCACAAGACCGTTCGCTTGCGCGTGAAAAATGGTTATTCGATCAATTGCTCGAGCAACTGACCCCAATGGTCAATGCCTTAGCCCTGTGCGCAACGGCCTGCTCTGAATTGGATGCGCTGGTGTCGTTGGCGCATCACGCGCAGCATCACCAGTGGGTTGCACCCGTACTGTTAGAGCATTCGGCGATTGAAATCACC
>JBAXLV010000319.1:0-3742 GCA_037134635.1 Alcaligenaceae bacterium | reverse complement strand
AACGAGGATGACTAAATCTTTATTTGTGTTGACGAGGGGTTTGCCTAGAGGTTCAGTCGTTTGTGCGATGGTGTGTTGTAGAAGGAGTGTGAGCAGCAGCAACGTCGTTTTACACAATAATTTCATGGAGAACCTTCCGCAAACAGATGTCATCAGATCCGACGACAGTAGCAGGCCTTTGTTACGATTTTTGTCATATTTTGCGAAGCGTTGTTGCATTGTTTGTATAAGCATTCATATTCTTTTGATCATGTGAAACTGGGGTATGCTGCAAAGACGCAATTCGAATATTCTAAAAGGGAAATCACAGTGAAACAAAAAATGATGAAGAAAATAGTAGCGGGTGCGCTTTCGGTCGCTGTGGCGTTCGCCCCACTGGTTAGTCATGCCTGTACCGCCGTGAATGTCATCGCAAAAGATGGCTCAGTGGTTGCAGCAAGAACGATGGAATGGGCGTTTGATATGAAGTGGGCGCTCATCGCAAATCCCAAAGGCACGTCGATTGCCTTGACTGCACCGGCGTCCTTGAATTTGCCTGCAATAAACCTATCAAGTAAATATGCCTTTGTTGCGGTTGCACCTGAAGTCTTGCAGGGGACGCCCGCGTATTTAGAAGGGCAAAATGAAGTCGGCCTTGGGATCAGTGGAAATTTCTTACCTGGTTTTACTGAGTATCAAGCCGTGACCCCGCAAGACAAACAATATGTTTCTGTCATGAACTTTGGGGGTTTTGTTTTAGGGATGTTTGGTTCAGTCAAAGAGTTGCGAGCAGAGCTTCCAAAATACAAGGTTTGGTATGACCCGAATGAGGTCAAAGGTATTCCTACACCACCTTGGCTACATTTCGTTTTAACAGACCGCAGTGGCGATAGCATCATTGTTGAATTCGTGAAGGGTCAAATGATGATTCACGAAAATGTAGCCGGTGTTTTGACCAACTCACCGACGTATGACTGGCAAATCACTAATGTTCGAAATTATTTATCACTGACCGCAACCGCTACCTCATCTGTTGATGTGCGTGGAACCAATGTGACTGAGCTTGGTCAAGGCGGTGGCTTGCTTGGATTAATGGGAGACTACACACCACCCTCGCGCTTTGTAAGAACAGCATATCTCAAACATTTTACGTATCAGTCGAACGATGCGCTTGAGGCGATTCAGTTAGCCGGCCACCTTTTGAATAACGTTGATATTCCAGTAGGGGTTGCTCGATCGACAGATGGCAAGCAGGTTGTGTCTGATTACACACAATGGGTCAATCTTAAAGACTTAAAAAATAATCGTATGAAAATTGCAAACTATGCAAATCGTACGAATTATGTCGAAATTGACCTGAATCAAGTATTCAAATCCGGCAAATCGAAGACTTGGGTCATTGATAACTTACCTTACCCAAAAAATGACTTAACAGCAGAACTCTTGAAATAACGCGGTACACAAACCACCTTCGGGTGGTTTTTCTTTGCCGTAGAACCCAGCCCAAATCAGGTTTTAGTGAGCGTAAATTACTGCAAAATAGTCTTTTGGATCTGTCCAGATTTTGGTCGTTTCAAAACCTGCCTGATTCAATAATTGCGTGATAGATTCAATGGTGTACTTATGTGAATTTTCAGTATGAATCAGCTCGCCTCGCTTGAAGGCTCTGTCATGCCCCGACCATGAAACAGTCAAATCCTCGAGGGCTTCAAGATAAAGCTCGACTCTATTTTCTGCATGGTTGATTTTGACGAGATGGCGAAATTGTTCAACCTTAAAATCAGAGCCTAGGTGCGCATTAATCGATCTTAGAATATTCAGATTAAAAGCGGCCGTGACTTTTAGAGGATCGTCGTAGGCGGCGATCAAAACAGAGTCTTCTTTCATTAAGTCAACACCCAGTAATAGCCCACCGTCATGCGCCTGGTGCTTAATCTGACTAAGAAGCCTGAGTGCTTCAACACTCAGAAAATTGCCAAGGCTAGAACCGGGATAAAAGAACGTTCTTTTAGTCGCGGTAACGGAGCTTGGAATCACGAGTTGCTTCGAAAAATCCATACCAATACTGTGCATACGGATGTTTGGATATTTTCCCTCAAGCTTTTTGATTGCCTCTTGTAGATATTCAACTGAAAAATCGATAGCAAGATAGTTAGAAGGCTTGAGCACATTGAAAAAGAATTCTGCTTTTTGACAGTTGCCGGCGCCTAAATCTATCAACGTGCCGTTGATTCCTATTGCTTGAGAAATTTGTTCTTGGTATTGGGTAAAAATATTTTTTTCAGTATTTGTCGGGTAGTATTCAGGCAAAAGGGTAATTGCCGTAAAAAGATGCGAGCCTAAGGCATCATATAAAAACTTTGGAGAAATCGAGGCGGATTGAGCCAATAGACCTAGTTCAATTTCGTGCACTAAGTCGTGATGGCTCGCGGGCTTACCTTCTGAGGCGAGGGGTATTTGCATGAGTTTTTTGTTGCGATATTTGCTTTAAAGTCCTCAGCCTTTATACAGCATAAAGATGAGATTTGCTTTATCCTAAATCCGTATACAGAGAGCATCCATGAAATTCATCATCAAAAGTAGGATTCAGTATGTATAAGCTCATCGCTTTTGACGCCTACGGTACATTGTTTGACGTGTACTCGATGGGGCAGTTGGCAGAAGAATTATTTCCAGGGCACGGCCAGGCATTTTCTGTGATGTGGCGCGATCGGCAAATTGATTACACCCGCTTGGTTACGATGAGTGATCCCAGCCCGAGTGGTAGCAAACACTATCTGCCGTTCTGGGAATTAACGATTCGGTCGTTGCGTTATGTCTGTAAACGTATGAGGTTAAATCTGACAACCGAAAGCGAGAAGCAACTGATGGACCAGTATGCAAAGCTCACTGGCTTCGTGGATAGCTTGACGGTTCTGAAGGCCCTCAAAGAAAAAGGTTTGTTTACCGCGATTTTGTCGAACGGTAGTAGAGAGATGCTCACGACTGTCGTCGATAGCAATGGTTTAATGCCTTACCTCGATAAGGTCGTGACTGTCGAAGAGGTGCGTCTATTTAAAACGGCTCCGCAAGCCTATGCGCTTTTGCAAAAAGAATTTTCTGTCAAAAAAGAAGAAATTCTATTTGTATCGAGTAACGCCTGGGATGCCTTGGCGGCAAAGTGGTATGGCTTTGATGTGTGTTGGGTTAATCGTCTGGGTCACCCCTTTGAAGAGATTGGCGAGAAGCCAAACTACGAGGTCACTTCATTGATCAAGGACTTAGAGGTCATTTGATTAGAAATGCAGCAGGCGTAACTGAGCCTGCTGCTGTCATGACTTCTCAAGAAAACTAGTACGACCCCATGAAATCTTTTTTGCCAATCTCGACGCCATTGTGACGTAACAAGTTATAGGCGGTTGTGACATGAAAGAAGAACTGCGGCATGCCGTATTTCAAAGCGTAGTCTTCTACGGATAGTTTTTTCTCTTTGGGTGTGCCGGGGCGTAAAACAACTTCCTTGACTGCGCTGTCATTCAATTGCGCAGCGGTAAAGCCGTCAATAAGTGCCAAGGTCTTTGAGATGCGCTGCTGCAGTTCGGCAAAACTTTGCTCGGTGTCTTCGTAGGCGGCGACTTCAACGCCTGCGATCCGCGAAGGAACGCTTTTAGCAAAATCACAGGCAATTTGAACCTGACGAACAAGCGAGAGCATGTCAGGAAACAGACGCGACTGTAATAAGTTAGCGGGGTCGAAGCTACGCTGTGCCGCATGCGCTTCACCT
>JBAXLV010000318.1:0-3746 GCA_037134635.1 Alcaligenaceae bacterium | reverse complement strand
AACGGAAATCCGTAAAAGAGCGGGTCTTGCCTAATCAAACCAGGGTGCATCAACAAGCCCAGAGCTGTTGAGTCCCAAAAATTACGGTAAGCCTGATAGCTTATCGTAAATACCTACAACATGTCAACCGAGTTAGGGTGTATCTTTACAAGATAGCCTAAGTTGGTCTTTGCTTTAGTGCTTTTCTGAGCGCCTGGGGTTAGCAAGATATGCCCAACCCCAATGGCTCCCAGTTTTTGAACCTATTCTTCTGTTGCTTCAGGTGCCTCAACGGCGACTGGCGCATCTTCAAATGGGTTCGCCTGCTGACGGGCGGCTTCACGTTCAGCCGCTTCGAAAGCTTCTTTATCTTTACGTGCAACGTGATAAGCCATTCCGGTACCAGCTGGAATCAAGCGACCCACAATCACGTTTTCTTTCAGACCACGCAACTCGTCGCGCTTGCCCATGATGGCAGCCTCGGTGAGTACGCGGGTAGTTTCTTGGAACGAAGCCGCTGAAATAAACGAGTCCGTTGAAAGCGATGCTTTTGTGATACCCAACAAAATGTTGTCGTAGGTAGCAGGCCGTTTACCAGCAGCCTCCATACGATCATTTTCGTTGAGCAACTCAGCACGTTCAACTTGTTCGCCCGTGATAAATGACGTGTCGCCAGCATCAACGATATTGATTCGACGCAACATCTGGCGAACGATCACTTCAATGTGCTTGTCGTTAATCTTCACGCCTTGCAAACGATAAACGTCTTGCACTTCGTCAACCACGTAGGTTGCCAAACGCTCGATGCCTTGTAAACGCAAAATGTCATGTGGATCGGCTGGGCCGTCAACAATCATCTCGCCTTTGTTTACAACTTGACCGTCATGCACCAACACCTGCTTCTCTTTTGGAATCAGGAATTCGTTGGCTTCGCCGTCAAGGTCGGTAATCACCAGACGCTGTTTACCTTTGGTGTCTTTACCAAACGAAACCGTACCGGTGATGTCAGCAAGCATGCCGGCATCTTTCGGTGAACGTGCTTCGAACAGTTCAGCCACGCGTGGCAAACCACCGGTAATGTCGCGGGTCTTTTGCGATTCTTGTGGAATACGCGCCAAGACTTCACCGACCTGGACTTGCTGACCATCACGCACAGTAATCAGTGCGCCAACCGGAAACGAAATATTGACCGAGTGATCTGTGCCAGCGATTTTGACCTCTTCGCCTGTTTCACCGATCAACTTGATCTGTGGACGCATTGCGACTTTGCCGCCACGCGTTTTAGGCGTAATGACCACAAGCGTTGACAAGCCAGTCACATCATCAACCTGCTTGGCGACCGTGCCACCCTCTTCGATGTTTTCAAAGCGCACCGCACCCGCATACTCTGACACGATGGGGCGCGTGAGCGGATCCCAAGTGGCTAAGCGAGCACCTGCTTTCAATACGTCGCCGTCTTGTACTTGTAGCGTTGCACCGTAAGGCACTTTATGGCGTTCGCGCTCACGCTCGTTATCGCCGTAAATGACCAGTTCGCCCGAACGCGAAATTGCGATACGTTCTTTTTTCGGATTGGTGACATAACGCATGGTGCTGGCAAAGCGCACGACACCATTTGATTTTGTCTCAACCCCGCTGGCCATGGCCGAACGCGACGCTGCGCCACCGATGTGGAAGGTACGCATTGTTAACTGCGTGCCTGGTTCACCAATCGATTGCGCTGCAATCACACCAACCGCTTCGCCTACGTTCACTAAATAGCCACGACCTAAGTCACGGCCATAGCAATGCGCGCACAATCCATGACGCGTTTCGCAGGTTAACGGGGTGCGCACGCGCACTTCGTCAACGCCAAGTTTGTCGATGTAATCAACAAGATCTTCGTCTAACAAGGTACCTTGATGAATCGCTGTTTCTTGTGTGTCTGGATTCACAATATCCACAGCGGCAACGCGACCCAAAATGCGCTCGCGCAAGGGCTCGATCACTTCGCCGCCCTCAACCAACGCCTTCATGGTGTAGCCCTGCGTTGTGCCGCAATCGCTGATCGTAATAACCAGATCTTGTGTCACGTCCACGAGACGACGCGTCAAGTAACCGGAGTTTGCCGTTTTCAATGCCGTATCAGCCAAGCCTTTACGAGCGCCGTGGGTTGAGATGAAGTACTGCAGTACGTTCAGACCTTCACGGAAATTCGCGGTGATCGGCGTTTCGATAATCGAGCCATCAGGCTTCGCCATCAAACCACGCATACCTGCCAACTGACGAATCTGTGCAGCAGAACCACGCGCACCTGAGTCAGCCATCATGTAGATCGAGTTGAACGACTCTTGACGAACCTTCTCGCCGTGACGATCAACAACCGGTTCAGTAGCAAGCTGTTCCATCATGGCTTTACCCACTTTGTCACCGGCCTTGCCCCAAATATCTACAACGTTGTTATAGCGCTCTTGCGAAGTGACAAGACCCGACGAATATTGCTTGTCGATTTCTTTCACTTCGCGCGTTGCCTCAGCCAAGATCTCGACCTTCGCCGCGGGGATCAACATATCGCCCATCGCAATCGAAATGCCACCACGTGTTGCCAAGCGGAAACCTGCTTGCATCAGCTTGTCGGCAAAAATTACGGTATCGCGTAAACCACAGCGACGGAACGACTGGTTAATCAGACGTGAAATTTCTTTCTTTTTAAGTGCACGATTCAACACAGAGAAAGGCAGGCCACGTGGCAGAATTTCTGACAGCATTGCACGACCGACTGTGGTCTCAACACGCTGAACGCCCTCGACCCAATTCTCTTTGCCTTCACGCGTCCACTCAGGCAGGCGCACCGTAATACGCGTTTGCAAGGTAACTTCGCGGTTGTCGTACGCACGATACACTTCAGCGACGTCGGCCAGGAACATACCTTCGCCCTTGCCGTTCGTGCGCTCGCGTGTGGCGTAATACAGACCCAAGACGATATCCTGTGAAGGAACAATCGAGGGTTCGCCGTTTGCCGGGAACAACACGTTGTTTGAAGCCAGCATCAACGTGCGCGCTTCAACTTGTGCCTCGAGCGACAGCGGCACGTGAACGGCCATCTGGTCGCCGTCAAAGTCGGCGTTAAAGGCGGCGCAAACCAGCGGATGCAGCTGAATGGCTTTGCCTTCAATCAGGATTGGCTCAAACGCTTGAATGCCCAAGCGATGCAGCGTTGGCGCGCGATTTAGCATCACAGGATGTTCGCGAATCACATCTTCAAGAATATCCCAGACAACAGGCTCTTGGCTTTCAACAAGCTTTTTAGCCGCCTTGATCGTCGTGGCCAAGCCCATCATTTCTAAACGATTAAAAATGAATGGTTTGAACAGCTCAAGTGCCATCAGTTTGGGCAAGCCGCACTGGTGGAGTTTGAGGGTTGGTCCGACCACAATGACCGAACGGCCCGAATAGTCGACGCGCTTACCCAGCAAGTTTTGGCGGAAACGACCGCTCTTGCCTTTAATCATGTCCGCAAGTGACTTCAGTTGACGCTTGTTTGCGCCCGTCATCGCTTTACCGCGACGCCCGTTATCAAGCAGCGAGTCAACCGACTCTTGCAGCATCCGCTTTTCGTTACGCAAAATGATCTCTGGCGCTTTGAGTTCAAGCAAGCGCTTCAGACGATTATTACGGTTAATAACGCGGCGATACAGATCATTCAAATCTGAAGTTGCAAAGCGCCCACCATCAAGCGGTACCAACGGACGCAGGTCTGGTGGTAACACGGGCAGCACTTCCATGAC
>JBAXLV010000317.1:0-3746 GCA_037134635.1 Alcaligenaceae bacterium | reverse complement strand
CATCAAGTGCGGCAGGGTAGGGATGGTCTGGGGGCATCCGATAATCTACTGAGATCACTTTGATATGCTCGAGACCGGCCATATAGATTGCTTCGACGGTGCCTGATAAGCCAGGAGAACTGACAAAGCACCCTCCGTGAACGTGGATCAGAAGTCTGTCTTTGTTTTGTGGAGAGATGAGTGCAGGTGTCACACTGAATGCTTTAACGCCATCGATGAGTATTGGTTCGACTTTAACCTGCAGCTTTTCTAAAAGCGACGGTATCGTTTTTTCAGTGGCAGCGGCACCTGCTGCAACCTGTTCGCGCCAACCATCTGCGGTGGTTGGAATGATATTCCAGGTGGGCGTTAAGGGTGCTGCAATCATTTTTTGAACTGCCGGACTCGCCGTGCCAGGAACGGGGAGTGATTTTGCGGGAACCTCACGCGGTGAAAGTGTCTGAGCCAAGCTTGCCTGGAGAGGGAGTAACATGAGCAAGACAAGTGCAATCATATTTTGCTGTTTCATTTTTTTAATCCTTATTTTTTTAGTAGCTTACTCGTGTGCGATGAGCGTTAGGTCGAAGACATCTTGTTAAAACTATTTTTTAATCACTCCATCATCCGGAGTCTGTATATTTAATGGCTAGACGACTCGATAAAGGCTTTGAGGTGAAATAAATCGTCATCAATTTGTTGATGCGACATCAATAATTGTGGATATTCGAAGGAAAGGATGACATATAGACACACGCCAATCAGCGCGACATACAGAATGGCTAAAAACCAGTCATGCTCTTTTTTGATGGCCATGGTGTATCCGATCAAAAGGCCGCCAATTGAAAGCAAGATAAATAAAAACTGCATCAATAGTTCGGGGGGATGGGACTTCATTTTGAGAACCCCCTTATTAAAAACGGTCGTTAAATTAATTAATGCAGGGTTAAGAATCTGATCAATGAGGGGTCGATTTTCGAGGGCCACACGCTGACTGGCTGCAATGGTATCTTCATTAATCTTTCGAACTAAAGAGATCACTTGCTCACCGTTGCGATTGAGCTGCACGGGCGTGATCGTATTGTGGAGCGCTTCGAGCCGAAACTCTAAAAGTTCTTTCAGCGTCCTTTTAATATCTTGTTGATCGACTGGATTTAAATATTTGACAGATACATACACCTCTTTGATCGCGCTGGCCTGTGCTCGATTTGTATCGATTCTGCTGTAGTAATTCGATGTCGCAGTTGAAAAGGCAAATCCTAAAACCAGGGCGGATAAAGAGAAAATGGCTGTCACTAAGCTGTCTCTAATTGGCACGGCTCCGTTTTGTTTTTTTAGTCGGTACTCTCCAAAGACCCAGCCAATACCGATGAACAGTAAAATAGAAATAACGAAAATAAGCGGCGACAGCCGGTTGAGCCCCATATGTTCGACAATGAACGCTTGCATTGGTTGATCCTAATTATTTGAGTTTGAAGATTATTGAAATTAAGCTCGTCCGCGTACCTGATTTCTAGCGCTCTTGTGGGCAAACTAAAAAACAGCCTTTTTGCAATGCGTAATGGTCATACTGTATTTCATCGTCAGTGCGTACACAAGCGCTCATATCGCCCCTTCATTTCCATCCCTTCGCCTGCTCTGACAAATGCTTTTTGAATATCGTCGCGATTGGGGATAACTTCTTACCTTTGGGGCTCACAATGTGCCAGCTAGACTTAATTGGAAATTCGTTACATCTCAGAATGGCAACATCATCTTGATCCACTTGATCTGCTAGAGAATATTTTGAAAGCACTGCCAGTCCCAAGCCGCCGATTACGGCTTGCTTAATGGCTTCGTTATTGCCGAGCTCTAAACGTACCTCAGCTTTGAACTTTAACTTCTTAAAGTGCGCATCTGTTGTCATCCGAGTGCCTGAGCCTTTTTCTCGAAAAATAAACTTTTCGTGCTGAAGTGACGCCAAATCAATATTTTTTTTCTTTGCCAGTGCATGGCTTTTTGGAGCCACTAATAGCAAGGGGTTGGGCATCAAGATTTCATCGTTGATTTCTATATTCACTGGTGGCTGAGACATGATGTACAAATCATCCAGATTGTCTTCAAGTCGTTTAACCACACCATCGCGATTCAGCACCTCTAAAGATATGTCGATCTGTGGGTACCTGGCGCAAAAGGTTCCGAGTATTCGTGGGATGAAATACTTCGCTGTACTCACGACCGCAACTTTTAACTTACCTCGTGTAAATCCTTTCACTCCATGAACGTGTTGCTCAAAGGAATCCCACTCGCTAGCAATCGCTCTGGCAGTTTTTACGAACTCATCGCCTATTTGAGTTAGATGTACTTTTCTTGCCACAACTTCATAGAGTGGCAGCCCAACAGCATTAGTAATCTCTTTTAAGCCCATGGACGCCGTAGGTTGGGTGACATGGACCATTCGTGCCGCTGCGCTCACGCTTCCAGTCTCGGCCAAGGCCAAAAAAAGTCGCAATTGTCTAAAAGTGATATTCATAGGTTTTTATCTATATATAAATACATGAATATCGATTTTACTTTATATATTAAAAATCCTAAGATCGTCTCAAAGGAAACACTATGAATATCTTGTTAGACCCCACGATCCTCTTTTTCATCTTTGGCATCTTCGCTGGCTTAGTGAAGTCCAATTTAGAAATTCCCCAGCCTATTTCTCGATTTCTCTCGCTGTACCTCTTGATGGCGCTTGGTTTAAAAGGGGGCTTTGCTTTAGACAAATCGGGATTCACGTCAGAAATCGTATTAAGCCTTGGCGTGGCGATTACTCTGGCTATTCTCATCCCTTTGCTTGGCTATCACTTGTTGAAACGCAAGTTAGATAAATTAGATGCGGCCGCGATTGCCGCAACCTATGGATCGATCAGTGCGGTTACTTTTATTACGACTACACAAGTGTTAGATCAGGCTGGCATCAGTTATGGTGGTCATATGGCCGCCGCGATGGCGTTAATGGAATCGCCCGCTATTATCATTGCTATTATTCTTGCCAACCGGACTCGGCAACAACGCTCAGGTAACGCAAGCACGCGTACCTCGCTGGGCAAAGTGCTTCATGAGTCTTTTACTGATGGTGGTCAACTGCTCTTATTGGGCGCTTTAGTCGTGGGCTTGATATCTGGAGAGGCGGGTAACAAAGTGATGGCGCCTTTCTCGATTGATTTGTTTAAGGGCCTATTAGCCTTCTTTTTGCTTGATATGGGATTACTTGCCGCCAAGAGCTTAGGGGAGTTAAAAGGCAAGCCTCTGATTACCATGGTCTACGCGTTCATCGCGCCGCCCCTGCATGCCATGCTGGCGCTCAGCTTATGTTGTTTATTGGGTATGTCTCTGGGGGATACGATACTGCTCATGATCTTGGCGGCAAGCGCCTCTTATATTGCCGTACCCGCAGTATTGCGTCATGCCATGCCTGAAGTGAGTCCTGCCTTGTATATGGGCATGTCGTTGGGCATCACGTTCCCGTTAAATATTATTTTAGGTATTCCGATCTATAGCGCAATCGCCAAACATTTTATTTGAAAGCTCTTTTTCTAGGCTCAACATGAGGTTTTGAGCGCTGAGCTTTCTTACCCTGAAATAGTCTTGCCCCGCCCATAAGCTTTGATATTCACCATTATTAGATTTTGTAGCGAACTGCCGCAGTGATGCCGTCACGGTATTTTGGATTGGGAAAGGCAAGACAGTTTCGCCTTGAATCAATCGAATAAATTCGTTCGCGATGCCTCGAGCGGGTC
>JBAXLV010000316.1:0-3749 GCA_037134635.1 Alcaligenaceae bacterium | reverse complement strand
AAGATTTCGAGCATTGCCGATATCACGCCCGTACCGCACAACGGCTGCCGTCCACCCAAGCGTCGTCGCATCTAAGGGGAAGCCACATGGCCCGTTACACTGGTCCTAAATGCAAACTCTCGCGTCGCGAGGGTATTGATTTGTTTTTAAAAAGCGCACGTCGCTCGCTTGAGTCAAAGTGCAAACTTGACTCCAAGCCTGGCCAACATGGCCGCACGTCGGGTGCGCGTACATCTGATTACGGTCTGCAGCTGCGCGAAAAGCAAAAGCTTAAGCGTATGTACGGCGTGCTTGAAAAACAGTTTCGCAAGTATTTTGCTGAAGCCGAGCGTCGCAAGGGTAATACCGGCGAACAGCTGATTCAATTGCTTGAGTCACGTCTTGATAATGTTGTGTATCGCATGGGCTTTGGCTCAACGCGTGCTGAGGCTCGTCAATTGGTTGCACATCGTGCGATTCAATTAAATGGTCACACAGCAGACATCCCTTCAATGATCATCAAAGCGGGTGACATCATTGGGATTCGCGAAAAAGCCAAAGGCCAAGCGCGTATTGCCGAGTCACTGGTGCTGGCCACTGGTAACGGCATTCCACAATGGGTTGAAGTCGATACAGTTAAATTAGTGGGCACCTTCAAACAGGCCCCTGATCGCGCTGACGTCGCACGCGATATTAATGAATCAATGGTTGTTGAATTGTATTCACGTTAATCATCAATCAGACTTGCAACTAAATGTTGCAAGTCTGTTGAGATTTTAGTTTTCGAGCACTGTCTATCCATCAGCCTTATCGGTGTAATGAGCCGAGGGTATTGAAAAGGAATCGTACAAATGTCACAAAGTTTTCTAAAGCCCCGTTCGATTGAAGTCGAACCAGTCGGCACTCATCATGCAAAAATCATCATGGAGCCTTTCGAGCGTGGCTATGGCCATACTCTAGGTAACGCGCTGCGCCGAATTTTGCTTTCTTCGATGACAGGCTATGCGCCGACCGAAGTACAAATCACTGGCGTCGTGCACGAATACTCAACGATCCCTGGTGTACGTGAAGACGTTGTTGATATTCTGTTGAACTTGAAAGGCGTGGTCTTTAAATTGCACAGCCGCGATGAGCTCACCTTGGTCTTGCGCAAGCAAGGCGCAGGCCCAATACTCGCGTCAGATATCGAATTGCCGCACGACGTTGAAATCGTAAACCCTAATCATGTGATTGCGACGCTGACCGAAAACGGCAAGCTCGAAATGCATGTCAAGGTAGAAAAAGGCCGTGGTTATGTTCCTGGCAACGTGCGCGCACTGATTGATGATCGTGCCCACACGATTGGTCGTATCGTTCTAGATGCTTCATTTAGCCCAGTGCGTCGCGTGAGCTACTCAGTCGAGAATGCCCGCGTTGAACAGCGTACCGATCTAGACAAACTCGTGCTTGATGTTGAAACAAATGGCGTGATCAGTCCTGAAGAGGCTGTGCGTCAGTCAGCACGTATCTTGATGGATCAAATCTCTGTATTCGCAGCGCTTGAAGGTGCTGGCGACTCTTACGAAGCGCCAAACCGTGGTGCACCGCAGATTGATCCAGTGTTGTTGCGTCCGGTTGATGATCTTGAGTTGACCGTGCGTTCAGCTAACTGCCTGAAAGCCGAAAATATTTATTACATCGGTGATTTGATTCAGCGCTCTGAGAATGAATTGTTGAAGACACCTAATCTGGGTCGTAAGTCGTTGAACGAAATCAAAGAAGTGTTGGCTGCACGTGGCCTGACTTTAGGAATGAAGTTAGACAACTGGCCTCCAATGGGTCTTGAGCGTCCTTAAGTATTAGTAAGTAGCATCTAAATTTTATAACCGGCCCGCAACAGAACGTGCCTAGCGCACCTTCTGTTGATAGAAGAGCTGAAACCCACGAGTAGAAATACTCTTAATAGATTCAATAAGGATATAACCATGCGCCACGGCCACGGTCTACGTAAACTGAACCGCACTAGCAGCCACCGTCTTGCGATGTTTCGCAACATGGCAGTTGCCTTGTTAACGCACGAAGCGATTAAAACGACTTTGCCAAAAGCAAAAGAGTTACGCCGTATCGTCGAACCACTGATCACCATGGGCAAAACCCCATCGTTGGCGAACAAGCGCCTTGCATTTGCCCGTTTGCGCGATCGTGAAATCGTTTTGAAGCTCTTTGCCGAAATCGGCCCACGTTACGCAGCGCGTAATGGCGGTTACACCCGTGTGTTGAAAATGGGTTTCCGTCAAGGCGACAATGCACCCATGGCATTCATGGAGCTGGTCGATCGTCCAATCGTAGCTGATGAAGTGGTTGAAGCCTCAGCCGAGTAAATGCTCGTTTGAATAAAATAAAAAAGCCTCTTCATCGAGGCTTTTTTGTCTTTCAGACCTACAAAAGAGGGCGGTCAAATGCAACAAAACGACGTGGTGCTTGTATTGACACATGCCCCAGATCTTGAGTGTGCAAAAACGATTGCCCGACAGTTGCTAGCCGAAGGCTTGGCCGCGTGCATTAATATTGGAACTCCCGTATTGTCGTTGTACGAATGGGAGTCGACGATGCACGAATCCGAAGAGATCCCAGTGATGATCAAAACAACCGTTGCACGGCAAGCGTTGTTAGTTGAGCGACTGATCGCGCTTCATCCTTATGAGCTGCCAGACGCCTTGTTGGTGCCCACGGTGGGCGGGCATACACCCTACCTTGAGTGGGTGCAGAAAAATACAACTAAGGCGCTAGGTTGAAGCAATTGTTAAGCCGCTTTGGAAGGATGCCAGTATTCGTTGGAATGCTTGTGATGGCATTGAGCATACTAGTCGCCCCGCTCGTGCAGGCCGCCGCCGACGGTTTTCTGGATCCGGAAAAGGCATTTGTACTGCGAGCTGAAGTTGTTGGCGCAGAAAAAAGCACACTGAAGCTTAAGTTCAAAATCGCCTCGGGCTATTACATGTACCGCGAGCGCTTTGAATTTGTTGCCGAAACGCCAGCGCTCAAGCTCGGCGAGCCAACTTTCCCGAAGGGACAGATTAAACACGATCCAACTTTTAACAAAGAGATGGAACTGTATTTTAACGATATCGAAATCCTTCTCCCTGTCTCAACTTCTTCGCAGGCACCACCAAGCGCGGCAGGTCAACCACTCAAAATCAAACTGACTGGGCAGGGTTGCGCGAGCGCGGGCTTATGTTATCCCCCCATGGATTTTTTTGTGGTCTTAAGCACGCAGGCAAATACCGCTGGCTACACGCTGATCGCCCCCGCCGCCCAAAGCCTTTTCGATCGCTTGCTTGACGGGCAGTGGCGTGAGCTTGTGTTTGCTGAAAATGACTTGACCTTGGCCGAATTGTTGAGCTCGACGGGTTTGCTCGAAATCGTGTTGCTGTTTTTTGTATTAGGCTTGTTGTTAGCCCTGACACCCTGCGTGCTACCGATGGTGCCCATTTTGTCTGTACTGCTCGTGGGTGAGCAGCATCACGTGTCGCGTGCCCGCGGAACGCTGCTAGCTGTGGCCTATGTAAGTGGCATGTCAGTCGTTTATACGGCGCTTGGTGTTGCGGCAGGGTTAAGTGGCGCGGGGTTGGCCGCTTGGTTACAGACGCCCTGGGTCTTGGCGTTGTTTGCCTTGCTGCTTGCGACCTTGGCGCTCTCGATGTTTGACGTGTTTACGTTTCAAATGCCCTCTAGCATTCAAACCAAACTGACTGTTAAAAACAATTCTATTTTGGGCGGGCGTGTTGGGG
>JBAXLV010000315.1:0-3755 GCA_037134635.1 Alcaligenaceae bacterium | reverse complement strand
TGTTCTAGTCTGATATACAGCGTGTATATTAGTAGCTCGGTAAAAAATAATAATAGACAAAGATGATAAACACTTCAAAACGTGCATTGGCTGACTTAGTCGTGCTTGATCTTTCGCGCGTACTCGCTGGGCCTTGGTGTGCTCAGCTGATGTCTGATTTTGGCGCTGAAGTTATCAAGATTGAACGTTCCGGTGCGGGTGATGATTCCCGAGGCTGGGGTCCTCCGTTTGTGAAGCTGAGTGCGCAAGAACGGGTTGCTACCTATTTCTGTAGCGCAAATCGTGGCAAGAAGTCGATTGAGCTCGACATGACGAAGGCTGAAGATCGCGCTGAAATTTTAAAACTGGTTGAAACGGCCGATGTCTTTGTCGAAAATTTTAAAGCGGGCAGTTTGGTGCGTTATGGCTTGGATTTTGATTCATTGATCAAGCTTAACCCTCGCCTTGTGTATTGCTCAATTACTGGCTACGGAACCTCGGGCCCCTATGCCGATCGACCTGGTTACGACGGTGTGATTCAGGGTGTCGGGGGCATCATGAGCGTGACGGGAGAGAAAGATGGTTTGCCTGGCGCGGGCCCTCAGCGTGTAGGTGTAGCGCTGACCGATGTCATGACGGGCGTATATGCCGCGTTTGGCATCATGACGGCGCTTTGGGAAAGAAATCGCAGTGGGATTGGTCAAAAAATTGAACTGTCTTTACTCGATGTTCAAGTCACTTCAATGGCAACGCTAGCAGCTTCGTATTTTGCCTCTGGTGTTGTACCGACTAGACAGGGAAATGCGCATCCTACGATTGTGCCGAGTGATATTTTTCCGTGTAAAGATGGCGCGATTTTGATTACGGTTGGAAACGACTCGCAGTTCAAAAGCCTATGTAGGGCTGTTGGTTTGTCTGAACTGGCAGATGATGTTAGGTATGCCACCAATGAGGCGCGAGCCATTAATCGAGAGTCAATCACATCGGCATTGCAGCAATGCTTTAAGGATCGAGGTCGTGTTGAACTGACTGACGTTTTGTCTAAAGCTGGCGTACCTGCAGGCTTGTTGAATGATTTAGGCCAAGTCATGGACGATCCTCAAGTGAAGCATTCGGATCTTGTCGTTAATTTTGCGGTAGAGGACGAGGCTGCAATACGGGTTTTGGGCAATCCGCTCAAACTTTCGCGCACGCCAGCGCAGTATTTAGTGCCACCGCCTAAGCTGGGGCAGCATACCGATGAAGTATTAAAGCGGACTAAATCATGAAAAAATATTTATTGCTGCTGCAGTGCCTATTTTTATCGACGTTATCGATTCAGGCGTTGGCGCAATTAAAGATTGTCGTGGCCTTTCCGACCGGAGGGCCCACAGATCGAATTGCAAGAGTGCTCGCTGAAAAATTAGGGGATGAACTCAAGCAGGCCGTGGTGGTTGAGAATAAGCCTGGCGCGAGTGGCTCTATAGCTGCGCAGTATGTGATTCGCTCGAGTTCACCAAACAGCACGCTTTTTCTTTCAAGCGCTGGTGCTTTGACGATTAATCCAGCCATCGATCCCAAGCTGAGTTATGACCCAACTAAAGATTTCAAACCGGTGGCACTTGTCACTGATACGACGGCGGTTCTTGTTGTTGGGGCACCAACCGAGATTAAGGATGCGGCTGATTTGGTTGCGCGAATTAAAAAAGATCCTTCCAGGGTTTATTCGGCAGGGTCCTCTGGTATCGGTGCAACCTCTCATCTGAGCATGGAAATGTTTCAAGAAGGTGCGGGCGTCAAAATTCTGCACGTCCCCTATAAAGGTGCTGCGGCCGTCTTCACGGATTTGGTCGGACAGCGCGTTGATATGTTTTTTGGTGATTTGCCAGGCGTACAAAGTTTGATTCAGGCAGAAAAATTGAAAGTTCTAGGCATTATCGGCGATCAGAGATCCTCGCTTTTGCCCGGCGTGCGCACCCTGGTAGAGCAGGGCATTGACGGTGTGATTCCAACGGGTTGGTATGGCATGGTGATGGCCGCGACAGCCAGCGATGCAGTGATTCAGACCATGTCAGATGCCTTAGCAAAAGCGCTCAAAGACGCGAAGGTAATTTCGCAGCTAGAGTCGATGGGTGCGACGCCGACGTATGAATCAACCAGTGACTTTAAGGCGTTTCTAAAAAAGGATGCAGGACGGTGGGATGATTTAATCAAACGACGAAATCTGAAATTAGAAAACTGAAAAAAATCAAAGGATAAACAAACATGTACCCAGAACTAAAACCTTATGTTGTCTTAATCACGGGTGGTGCAAGTGGGTTGGGTTTGGCCGCAGCCCAGGGCTTTGCAAAAGAGGGTGCGACGGTGGTGATTGCCGACCTTCAAGAAGCGGCTGCGACGCGTATCGCTCAACAACTTGGGGCGCAGCATTTAGGATTAGCATGCGATGTTGCCCAAGAGGCGCAGGTCAATCACGTTGTGGATACCGTGATCAAAAAATATGGTCGTGTGGATGTATTGATTAACTGCGCCGGTATTGCGGATCAGGTCAAGCCCACCGTCGAGCAAGATATGGTGCACTTTCGCAGGCTGCTCGACATTCATCTGACAGGCACTTACATGATGACGAAGGCTTGCGCAGTGCATATGCTTAAGCAGGGTAAGGGCAATGTGATCAACGTCAGTTCAATCGCAGGCGTGATTGGTCTAACCTATCGCAACGCGTACAGCGCTGCAAAGGCTGCAATTTCGATGATCACCCGTACCTTAGGGTGCGAATGGGCTGCCGCGGGGATTCGGGTCAATGCGATTGCACCAGGCTATATCCTGACGCCGTTAACGCAGGCCATTATTGACGAGGGAAAGCTTGATAAGAGTATTGTTGAGCGCCGCACACCGATGGGGCGGATGGGTACCCCCCGTCATATCGCGGATGCCATGCTGTTTTTGGCGTCTGATCAGGCTGAGTTCATTACAGGCGTGACGCTTCCGGTTGACGGCGGCTATACAAGCTGGGGTGCGCCGAGCGATGCTTATCACGAAAGTGCTTAAAAAGATGTACTAGATAATAATAAAAAGATGTACTTATTTAAACGTACATCTTTTTATTTAAATCAATCAGTTAATTGAAGCCAACGCCACGCTCGACCAATCTCACCAAGAGTGGTGCCGGTTGCCAGTTTGGATCTGCACCTGGTTCAGCTGCAAAGTCTTTAAGTCTTTGCACCACCTTGGGTAAACCCACTGCGTTCGCGTAATGCATCGGCCCGCCAACATGGGCAGGAAACCCGTAGCCATTCAAGTACACAATATCGATATCCGACGCGCGAGCCGCGATGCGCTCTTCAAGAATGCGGGCGCCTTCATTGACTAAGGCAAACATGCAGCGTTCAATAATTTCGCTATCTTTAATCTTGCGTGACTTGATCCCGTTTTCTTGCCGGTATTTGGCGATCATTTCTTCAACGATAGGGTCGGGAATGGGATCTCGCTTGCCGGCCTCATAGCGATACCAGCCTGCCCCCGTTTTTTGCCCGTAGCGACCTGCTTCGCAGATCCAGTCGGCCACGATCGGGGCAACTGGAGTCGGGCTTGCGGCGGCGCGACGTTTGCGTCCTGCCCAACCGATGTCGAGTCCCGCTAAGTCGGCCATCCTGAAGGGCCCCATCGCCAGACCAAACGCTTGCAGAGCTCCGTCGATCTGTTGAGGCATTGCACCTTGATGCATCAGCTCGTTTGCGGCTGTGCGATATTGTGCCAACATCCGGTTGCCGATAAAGCCGTCACAAACACCCGAT
>JBAXLV010000314.1:0-3764 GCA_037134635.1 Alcaligenaceae bacterium | reverse complement strand
TCAACATCATGACCCCGGAAGAGAGTCAAAATCGTCAAGAGCAAGAGCGCGCTCAGTTGCGTTCTATGTTCATGAGTCGTCTGGATGTCGACGAAGAGGTCGCCGATATTCTGATTGACGAAGGCTTTACCGGTTTAGAAGAAATCGCCTACGTTCCTATGCAAGAATTGCTCGAGATTGAATCGTTTGATGAAGACACGATCCAAGCCTTGCGTACCCGGGCGCGTAACGCTTTGTTAACTGAAGCGATCGCCCAGGAAGAACGGGTCGAAACCGCGCAAGATTTGATTTCGCTTGAAGGCATGTCGCCAGAGTTGTTAAGCAAACTTGCCGCAGGCGGAGTCAATACGCGTGATGAGCTTGCTGAACTTGCGACCGACGAACTTGTTGAGATGGCAGGTCTGGACGAGGCTGCTGCAAGCCAGTTCATTATGGCCGCGCGTGCGCATTGGTTTGAAGAGAAGTCATAGCAGTTGGTATGAAGAGCAGTTATTGTTAGTTGCTGTCTTCGCTTGAAGTTGTAACGCTGTAAAAAGGTAAGAGAGAGCCTAATGTCGAGTATTACAGTCGCCCAGTTCGCCATTGAACTGAAAATGCCGTCCAACGTGTTGTTAGAACAACTGCGTGAAGCAGGTGTGAACCTAACTTCTGTGGACGCTAGCGTCACTGACAGTGATAAGGCTAAATTGCTCGAGTCGCTGCGTCGTGCACACGGTGCAACCGAAGGCACCAAAATCACCCTTACGCGTCGTAAAACATCTGAGATTCGGCAGGCTGATGGCGCAGGGCGTTCACGCACGATTCAAGTTGAGGTTCGTAAAAAGCGTACTTTTGTCAAACGCGATGCCACCGACACTGGCGATGCACCCGCGCCCGAAGTCGGTGCGCAAGCGCCTGTTGCAACTCCGGTTGTTGCCGCCCCTGTTGCTGTAGTTGATCAGACTCCTGTAGAGCAAGTGGCAAACGCCGCGCCCGACCAAAGTGTCGATACACCAATTGCTGCGGCGCCCGAGACTGAAAGCGCGTCAGTCCAATCCGATACAAGCGTACAAGATCAGACCTCATCTGCCTCAAGTACGTCAGATCTTGAACCTGACGATACGCCGCCTCCTGCTGTTGAAAAACCGCCTGAGGCGCCCATTATCGACAAGCCTGCCTCAGAATGGCCTGCTCCGATCTCGACAGCTTTGCCCTCAGAAACGCAAAGCCCCGAGCCAGCGCCCACGCCAGTTGACGAAAGCGTAGCCGCAAGTGCGGCCAGTGCGGCCACTGGGCCTGCGGTCGAGTCGACGACGACTCCTAAAGTTTTCAAACCCACCCGTGGTCGCGCAGTGGCGCCGGTGCATGTGGGTGTGGACGGTGCCGTGCGCGATGAGGCACGACGTGCTTCTGAAGCAGAGGCTGCCGCGTTGCGCGATATGCTTAACCGGCCGCGTAAAGTGGTTAAACCACCTGAGCCCGATGCCGCTGCCTTGTCAGGCACCTTGCATAAACCGGCTGGTGCACCTGCCAAGGGTGCTAAAAAAGAGGGCGTCGACGCAGCCGGTAAAAAGGTTCTCAAGTCGGGTCAAATTGCTTCGACTTGGTCGGATGATGCCTCGCGTAAAAAACCGACTGAAAAGCGTGACGCACCTGCCGCACCTGGCCGTGATGGCTGGCGTGCCGGGGGCAAGAGTAAATCGGGTGGTAGAAAAGGCCGCGGTGCCAACAACCAAACGCAAGAGCAGCGCGAACCCGTACCCGTCGAGTTTATCGCGCGTGAAATTCATGTGCCCGAAACCATCAGCGTGGCTGATCTTGCACACAAGATGTCCGTCAAAGCGGGCGAGGTTATCAAGCATTTGATGCAACTTGGCCAGATGGTCACCATTAATCAAGTGCTGGATCAAGAAACCGCCATGATTGTTGTGCAAGAGCTTGGTCACACCGCGATTGCAGCCAAACTTGATGATCCTGAAGCATTTTTGGATGAAGACGCGCCTCACACAGACGTTGTCTTGTTGCCTCGCGCGCCGGTGGTGACCGTGATGGGTCACGTCGATCACGGAAAGACTTCGTTGCTAGACTATATTCGTCGCGCAAAGGTAGCCTCTGGTGAAGCGGGTGGAATTACTCAGCACATTGGTGCTTACCACGTGCAAACCGAACGCGGTATGGTGACCTTCCTGGACACCCCGGGTCACGAGGCGTTTACGGCGATGCGTGCGCGCGGCGCCAAGGCGACCGATATTGTGATTTTAGTGGTTGCGGCCGATGACGGTGTGATGCCTCAAACAAAAGAGGCCATCCATCACGCTAAGGCTGCCGGTGTGTCACTGGTCGTTGCGGTCAATAAGATTGACAAACCAGAAGCGAACCCTGAGCGGGTCAAACAAGAACTGGTCGTTGAACAGGTTGTGCCCGAAGAGTACGGTGGCGATGTGCCGTTTATTTCGGTGTCTGCCAAAACCGGGCAGGGCATTGATGATTTGCTAGAAAATGTGCTGTTGCAAGCTGAAGTTCTTGAATTAACAGCTGCAGTAGATGCACCTGCTAAAGGCCTTGTGATTGAGGCTCGCTTAGATAAAGGTCGTGGCCCAGTTGCAACGATCCTTGTTCAAAGCGGTACGCTCAAACGCGGCGACGTTGTCTTGGCTGGCTCAAGTTATGGCCGCGTGCGTGCCATGCTCGATGAAAACGGCAAACCCATTCAATCGGCTGGCCCTTCGATGCCTGTTGAGATTCAAGGTCTGACTGAAGTGCCGGTCGCGGGTGACGAGCTCATGTCCTTAGCCGACGAGCGACGTGCGCGTGAAATTGCGTTGTTTCGTCAAGGTAAGTTCCGTGACGTCAAATTGGCACGTCAACAAGCGGCCAAGCTTGAGTCGATGTTTGAAAATGCCACTGAAGGTTCGCAGAACCTATCACTGATCGTGAAGACTGATGTGCAAGGTTCGCAAGAAGCGCTTGTTAACTCGTTGGTCAAACTGTCTACCGACGAAATCCGCGTGCAAGTTGTTCACGCAGCTGTTGGCGGTATCTCTGAAAGTGACGTTAACTTGGCAATTGCCTCGGGTGCAGTGATCATTGGCTTTAACGTGCGTGCTGATGCCAGTACGAAAAAGCTAGCCGAATCAAATGGCGTTGATCTGCGTTACTACAATATTATTTATGACGCGGTCGATGAAATTAAGCTTGCGATGTCTGGCATGCTTTCGCCTGAAAAACGCGAAGAGGTCATCGGACTGGTCGATATTCGTGAGGTCTATACGATTTCACGAATCGGAACCGTTGCTGGATGTATGGTGGTTGACGGCGTGGTTCGTCGTGATTCACAAGTACGTTTGCTGCGTAACAACGTTGTGCATTGGTCCGGCTGGCTTGATTCATTGCGTCGCTTTAAAGACGATGCCAAAGAGGTTAAGTCAGGTTTTGATTGTGGGATCACCTTGCGTGGTAACAACGACCTTCAGGTCGGTGACCAGCTCGAGATCTTTGAAATCAAAGAAGTGGCTCGCTCACTCTGACAGCCTGAATGACACGTCACAAGCAAAAAACTGCGCCGGGTCGTAATTTACGACTTGCTGACCAGATCCAAAAAGATCTGGCCATCATCATTCAGCGCGAAATCGATATGAGTCGTGCAGGGTTAATTACCCTGTCGGGCATTGAGTTGACCGCTGATTATGCGCATGCAAAAGTGTATTTCACGGTGCTTGGTGCCGAGCCAGAAGTGGCGGCTAAACTACTGAACGATAAAGCCGGTTGGTTTTATTCGCAGTTAT
>JBAXLV010000313.1:0-3767 GCA_037134635.1 Alcaligenaceae bacterium | reverse complement strand
CATAGACCAAGGCGGCTTCAGCAGCGCGCAAGGCAAACGTCGACATCCCAATGCGCACAACCAGAGGGTCGGCCCCAGGCATTAAACGCCTGAGCACCATCACCTGCTCACCCGCGAAAAATCCCAACTCATTCAATTGCCGATCACAATCAGGCATCTGCTCACTTGAGCAAACCGCGGTGATGCGATAAGGCTCACCGATCTGAGCGGTGTGTAGTGGCTGCATTGTTTCGTTTTAACCCGCTAAATGCGAATGATTCTTACCTAGGATCATAGCAGCAATTTCAAGAGTCAACCGACACCCTCCAAGACCGCTAGGGCTCGCCGCCTTGATCTTCGTCAGGCAACGCGCTTTAATCTTCGCATGAAGATACCCCCGATCGCCTCTGAACTGCTTGAGACCATTTGGGCTGCGGCCCAAGGCAGCCCTTCGCTACTCGCACGCGTACGTTTTAAAAACGAAGGCGAATTACCGTCTGTTTATGCGGTCACCGATCTCGCGGCGGCCTCAATGGGTGCTGCGGGGCTCGCCTTAGCGCAATTAATAGACGCGACCACGCGCCTTCTGGCAGACACCACCGCCGGCAATACCGCACCGACCATCGTGACCATCGATCGTCGCCTAGCTTCGTCTTGGTTTGCGTACTCATTGCGACCTGAGGGCTGGAAAACGCCTACGTCTGATGACTTCGTAATGGGTGACTATCAAACATCCGATGGCTGGATCCGGCTGCATACCAATGCGCCACACCACCGCGCGGCCGCCCTGCTCGCGCTTAAGCTGACCACACCATCGACACGCGCAGAGATCGCCGCGGCAGTTGCCAGTTGGTCTGCTGACGCACTTGAAGCCGCAGTCTTAGCCCAAGGCGGTTGTGCAGCAACGATGCGTTCGTGGCAAGCCTGGCAAACGCACCCGCAAGGTCAAGCCGTTTTAAGTGAACCCTTACTGCACTGGAAAGAAGGCGCGGCGATTGATACGCCTGCCTGGGCCTTTAACTCAGCAAGACCGCTGAAAGGCCTTAAAGTTTTAGACATGACACGCGTGTTGGCTGGGCCCTCTGCCACAAGAATGTTAGCGGGCTTAGGCGCAGAGGTCTTGCGCGTTGATCCACCGTGGTGGGATGAACCTACCCTCGCGCCGGAAATGACCCTTGGTAAACGGTGCGCACGCTTAGATTTACACGAGCCTACCCAGCGCGAGAAATGGACCCACATACTGAGTCAAGCCGATATCTTTGTGCACGGCTATCGCAGTGATGCACTGTCGGCGCTTGGCCTAGACGCTGCACAACGACAAAAAATCCGGCCAGGCTTAGTCGATATCTCACTGGATGCCTATGGCTTCACTGGGCCGTGGAAACATCGTCGCGGTTTTGACAGCCTGGTACAGATGAGCATGGGGATTGCAGAGGCCGGGCAGCGACTCACGCCGGCCAACAAACCAACACCCCTACCCGTGCAAGCGCTCGATCACGCTACCGGCTATCTTCTGGCAACAGCCGCTCTTCGCGGCCTTGAGATTCGCCTGACACACGCCCGCGGCAGCATCGTTCGTGCATCGCTCGCACGTACTGGCGCCCTACTGATGAATACCGCCAAACCCAGCGGACAACTGGGCGAGCCCTTAGCGCCAGAGACGGCAGCAGATGTTGCGCCCACCGTTGAACAAACGTATTGGGGCCCTGCTCGACGATTACACTGGCCTGTTGAAGTGACGGGTGTCGTCATGCAATGGGACCCGCCCGCCGGGCCTTTAGGTAGCAGCGAGGCGAATTGGCTTCAATGATGCTTAAAGCGATTGCTGCGGCGCTCGAACCAGAAAAAAATATACTGCATCATTAAGGCCAAGGCGGCAGAAGGAATTGCACCCGCCAAGAGTAGCGCGGTATTGTTTAAAGCCAGACCTTGCGCAATCCGCTCGCCAAATCCGCCCGCACCGACAAACGCTGCAATCGTCGCGGTACCAACACTTAAAACGGCCGAGACTTTAATGCCGCTCAGAATCATGGTTCGGGCCAACGGCAATTCAATCAGCCAAAGCCGATCTTGCTCACTTAACCCTAGCGCGGTCGCAGCCTGTCGCATTGACGCTGGGATTTCAGTGAGCCCCGTATGGGTGCTTTGTATGATCGGTAATAACGCATACAGAAATAAAGCCACAATTGCCGGAACAGTGCCAATGACACCGAATAAAGAAATTAAAAACGCCAACAAGGCGAGAGAAGGAATCGTTTGGATCACGCCAGCCAAAGACAAGACAATTTGCCCCGCGCGCGGTCGGTAAAAACTCAAAATACCCAAGGGCAGCCCAACGACGATAGCCAAGCTTAACGACACCATCACCAACACAATATGCTGCACCGCCAAGCGCCAAAAATCAGTGCCAATGAGCGCGCTCAAAAATGACTGTTGACTCAGCAGGCGTTCTGTCTGAGCGTCACTGTTATTGGCGAGCGTAGTATTTGTTTCACCACGACCCTGTTGTTGTAAAAACGTATGGGCAACTGCAGTAAACGTTTTTCCATCCATCTCAACTTGCGTATTCAACTCGCGCATCGTCTGTTGAGAAATTTTATTTTCGAGCGCGGTAATGGCCGGCCACGACGCTACAAATTTGGTAGGTACGTCTGCCCGATACAACAACAGGGCATCGTAGGTTGGAAAAAACTTTTTATCATCTTGCAACACACTTAAGCCATAGCGCATCAATTTTGAATCTGTGCCATAAGCATCAACCACATCGATTTGCCGCGCAGCAATGGCTTCATAGGCGAGCCCGTGATCCAAGCCTCTGGGCGAAAGCTTTTCAAGCTGATAGAAGTTTGATAAACCTTTCCAGCCATCGCTGCGCCCAATAAACTCGTGCGACAAGCCTAACACTAAGCCTGGATGTTTTGCCAAATCCGCAATCGTGCGCAGTTGTAGCCGATCAGCCAAGTCGCGGCGCACGGCCAGCACGTATGAATTATCAAAACCCAAGGGCACGCCAGCAGCAAGCCCAAGTGGTAAGAGGCGCTCGTTGATCTGGGCAAGCGATAAAGCTTGCTCGGTTTTCAAAATCTCGCGCGTGATCGTGCCTGTGTATTCAGGGTAGAGATCAATTTCGCCGCTGGTTAACGCAGACAACAAAATGCCCGTGTTTCCTAAACCCGATTTCAGTACGACACGGTGCTGACCTGCCACGCTGACCGCTTGGCTGACGATTTCACCCAGAATGTACGACTCAGTGAAGCGTTTAGAACCGACAACAAGCGGTTGCGCAACAGCAGACTGAGCCAAAGCAAAAAAAACAGCCCAGCTCAGCCCATGTAACCAACCACGTAGTGTGGTCATTAATCGACTAGTAGACGCATTGCTTGCGCCTCACCAATCTTGCCAATTACCGCTGCATCGTTGAAGCCATGTCGCTTGAAGGTCGCCAATACATCTGAAACAGCATCGGGCGAGCAAGACACCAATAAGCCACCGCTTGTTTGTGGATCAGACAATAAAGTTTGGCAATCTGCGGGCAAGTTTGCATTGAGCTTGATCTCTTTGCCATAGCCCTCCCAGTTGCGAGCAGAAGCACCCGTTACCATGCCTGCTTTGATGAAAGCCGACACGTTTGGCAGCAAAGGCACAGCCGCCCAATTAATATGTGCGGTTAAGTTTGCACCGCGCGCAAGCTCAAGCATATGGCCGGCCAAGCCAAACCCTGTGACGTCGGTCAACGCATGCACACCAGGTAACTCAGCCAACTCAGGCCCTGGCGTATTGAGCTTAGT
>JBAXLV010000312.1:0-3769 GCA_037134635.1 Alcaligenaceae bacterium | reverse complement strand
CACGATGTCGCACAAGACCTGCATAGCAACGGTGCCGACACAACGATTATCCAGCGCGGCTCTACAACTGTGGTGAGTATCGACCCTAGTTTGCATCTAACCTATGCCCTGTACGACGGTATCACGATTGATGATGGCGATTTATTGTCAAGCGTCAATACCTTGCCTGTAGCCAAGCGCAATTTCAAACAAGTCACAGCCCGGATGATCGACTTGGATAAGAAACTGATCGAAGGCCTGATCGCCCGAGGCTTTAAGTGGGATAAAGGCGACGAAGACACCGGCTATCAGATGAAAATTCGTACACGCTACGGTGGTTATTACCTGAACGCCGGTTGCTCAGACTTGATTGTCAGTGGAGATATTGGCTTATTACAATACGATCAGATCGAACGTTTCGCACCCGAAGGGGCCTTGATGAAAGATGGCTCAATCAAACCCGCCGATCTCCTGATTATGGGAACGGGCTATGTTCCTCAGGAAGTCGTGGTCAAAGAACTGCTCGGTGCAGAAATCGCAACGAAGATCGGCCCGGTATGGGGGATCGCCCCAGATGGCGAAATGAACAATATGTGGCGTCGAACCGCACAAGAAGGCTTATGGTTTGTTGGCGGTAGCTTTACGAATTGCCGCATTTATTCGCGCTATGTGGCCATGCAAATTAAAGCGATCGAAGAAGGCTTGTTACCCCGCAGTTAACAGGTTGAGATTTTTTGGATTTAATAAAAAGGGGTTGCCTTGCACATTCTCAGAAAATCTCAAGATCGGGGTTATGCCGATCATGGCTGGCTAAAAAGCTATCACTCGTTTTCGTTTGCGGGCTATCACGATCCGCAGTTCATGGGCTGGGGCAACCTGCGGGTCATCAATGAAGATCGTATCGAGGCGGGCAAAGGTTTTGGTGAACATGGTCATCAGAATATGGAGATCATCAGCTATGTGCTCTCGGGTGAACTTGCGCATCGCGATAGCTTAGGCAATGTCAAAGCCATTCCTCCTGGCGATGTGCAGCGCATGAGTGCGGGCACTGGCGTGCGGCACAGCGAATTCAATCACGCAAAAGGACAAGAAACGCATTTTCTGCAAATTTGGATTTTGCCTAATCAGCAAAATGTGGCGCCAAGTTACGAACAAAAAAAGATTTCTGCTCAAACCAAACAAGGCACACTCGTCTTAGCCGCTTCAAGCGATGGCCAAGATCACGCTGTCAAAATTCATGCAGATGCCAAGGTCTATGTTGGTCTGTTTGACCAGAATGAGACCGCAAGCCTGAGCCTTGACCCGAACCGAAAAGCCTATGTCCATCTCGTCAAAGGCCTGCTTGTCGTAAATGGCCAGGCGCTAAACGCTGGCGATGCGCTATTCATTGCAGACGAAGCAACCATCACCATTGCAAATGGTCGACAAGCTGAGGTATTGGTGTTTGACTTAGCCGCCTAGTGCGAGCTATGTCCCGATAATGCCTGACGCCTTTGCTGCGACATCCTGAACGATTGCCGTTAGTAATTTCAACTCGCTGCGAAACCGCTCAGTCGGACCCGCGATCGTCAACGAGGCCACGCATTTGCCAGTCGCATTGAAAACCGGAGCGGAAACCGCAGACAGACCTTTCGAATAAAGATCGATCGTGCAAGACACTCCGTTCTTTCGAATCGCCTCTAAATCTTTTTTGAGTGCTGTACGTGTCACCGGCGTAGCCGTTTTAACTTTGAACGCAACAGACGACAAATATGCGTTACACCAGGATTTTTCTTCATACGCAAGCAATAATCGTCCTGAGGCGCTAGCATACAGCGTACGCGTCGTACCCACCGCAATGTGATAACGAATAGGATGCGGGCAGTCAATCACTTCGACATAGGTCAATGACTCTGCCTCGCGATTCATGACCCCCAACAATACAGTCTCTCGGGTACGCTCAGCGAGCTCAACCATGAAGGGTCTGATGAGCTTGGGAAAATCCCAGTTTGACAAAACCCCCGCAGCAAGGCGGTACATCGACGGGCCGAGACGATACATGCTTGCCTCGTGTATCAAATACCCCTCAGAGACCAGCGGCCTTAACAAATTCAACAAGCTGCTCTTGGGCGAGCCAAGCGTGGCGCTCAACTCTGCAAGAGACTTACCTTCAGCGGTGTTAGAAAGTATGCCAAAGAGACCAAGCAGTCTCGTCAGCGATCGCGGACCGCCGACCTCGCGATCTAATTCACTACTATCATCGACCGCTAATCTACGAGACATGTGTAGGACTCCGGATAGGTTGATATCTTGACCGGTGTAATGAAGACCTACAGACGACCGGATATTAAGCGACCGTCTGTAGCAAACAATTGATGCAGCTTAAGCTCAGGCACCCGACTCTGGATCAAATTTGGGCGGTCTTTTTTGCAAAAAGGCATCAATCCCTTCTTTGCCTTCAGGCCCAGCAAAACCAATAAACTCAAGCGCGAGTGACGCATCAAAAATTGGACCCGCACTTTTGATCCAGTGATTGAGCATCATCTTGGTCCATCTGAGCGCAGCAGGCGGGCCGTCAGCAAACTTGCTCGCAATCGCAATCGCCTTCGCCTCAACTTCCTCATCTGGCAGCGCAAGCGAGATCAGATTCATTTTCTCAGCTTCTTCGCCCGTGAACGTTTCAGCTGTCATCAGATAATATTTTGCTTTAGCCACGCCACACAAAATCGGCCAAATAATCGTCGCGTGATCCCCTGCCGCGACGCCAATTTTAAGATGGCCATCAGAGAATTTCGCATTTTTGGCTGCGATCGAAACATCAGCCAGTACGAGGCAGGCCAGACCCGCCCCAACAGCCCAGCCTCTGGCCGCACTGACAATGGGCTTGCGACAATTGAGCATGCCATAGACCAAATTTCGTGCTTCGCTCATGGTCTGCATGCGCAGGTCATAATCATCACAGACTTTACGCTCATGATTTAAATCACCACCCGCCGAGAAATTATTGCCATCGCCGGTAATAATTGCTGCAGACACGGTCGTATCCTCATCGACATCGCGCCAAATTTCAGACACTTCGCGATGTAAGAGTGCATCCATCGCACCCATCTTAAGAGGCGACTTCATCGTAATACGCAGAACGCGCGGATGTGGGCGGTCGAATACTAAACGTTGGTAACGTGCATAGCGATCATTCATTTGTTAAATCTCCTTTGTTTAAATCATTCAATAAATCGTTTTTTAATCAAGCGTGCCACGTGACCTCATTAACGCGACCCGCTCGTCACTCATCCATCCAGACAGCGCCTTCACCGTGTTTGTTTGGCTAACCTCTTGCGGGCCAATCGGTAACGCTGGAATTGTTCTTGAAAATCTCGGGGCAGGCGCAGGCTGGCTGAGCCCGTCAATCTCGACATGCGTACCGCGTGCATTTAAATGTGAGTTCGAACGGGCTTCTTTAAAAGTCAAGACCGGCGTCACACAGGCATCGGTTTTTTCAAAAAGCTTCACCCACTCATCTCTTGATTTTCGTTGAAACTGCTCTCGAAATAATGCCTTTGCGTGCGGCCAATCATTACGATTCATCTGCACGCCGATAGCGGACTCCTCTAACTCAAGACCTTGCAAGAGTTGTACGAAAAATCTCTTTTCGATCGGCCCCACACTGACAAATTTTCCATCGCTACATTCATAACAATCATAGAAGGGCGCACCTGTATCTGAAATATTGGACGCTCGTCCTTCGTTCCAAATACCTCCATCGATCATGCCAAAGATGGTACTTGATAAGTGCGTCACGCCATCAACGATC
>JBAXLV010000311.1:0-3772 GCA_037134635.1 Alcaligenaceae bacterium | reverse complement strand
TCTGACTCAGATGCGTAACTTCTTGACTGACGACTTGCTCAAAGAGTTGCAGGCTCAGTTATCGGGTCGCGTGGGTGAAAATCATACCGAGGTGGTATTGCTGAACGCCGAAATGCTCGGAATTGAAAAAGTCACCGATGGCCATTTGGCTAGCGTAAGGTTCTCAGGCATGTTGCGTGAGCAAGTGGGCGCTGAAGCCTTCCGCTTTGAAGAAGTCTGGAATCTCTTCAAGCCTGAACAGGGTGGTTGGTTGTTGGCCGGTATCCAACAAATCCCTGTGACCCACGCCAGTTAAGTCTGCGCTGCAGGATTGCACAAAAAACGCCCGCTAAGCGGGCGTTTTTCTATCGCGTGCGGCTGATTGCACGTTCAGCCGTTAAACTACACCTCTCATCCCGACTTTCGATGCCCAGCGCGACGTGATCCCTGACTCACCCTATTTGCCCGCTCCTTTCACTTTACATCCTGTCAAGCTCTTGGCGCACGCCTTGAACTTGCTCACGCGCCAGCAACCATGGGCGGCAGAGCGGTTGGCACGTCATGCTGGGCAAACCCTGCGAGTCTGCCTCGGCAGCGTTTGGCTAACACTGACGATCGAGCACAACGGTCATTTAACCGTAGCCGACTCCGCAGTGGTGCCCGATGTGGTGCTTGAATTGATCGCAGACAAGTTGTCTTGGGCTGCGGTGTTTGACCCCACACTTCGGGTAGATATTGCACAGTGCGTGCATATCACGGGTCAGGCTGCGCTCGCGCAGGTGGTCTCCGATCTTGCACGCGATCTACGCCCTGACCCCGAAGATGCGCTGGCGCAATGGGTGGGTGATGTGCCGGCCCGCCGGCTCGTTGCGGGGGCCCAAGGGGCCTTTGCGGCGGCCCAGTCGTTTGCCCGCAACCTGACAGAAAATATTGCCGAATATCTTGCAGAAGAATCAAATACCCTGGCGGGCACACCCGCTTTGGCGTCATTGGCCCAAGAGGGTGTTCGGGCGTTGACCCGGCTCGAACAGCTTGAGCAGCGTCAAGCTGCACTGCAAGCGCGACTGGCGGGTTTGACGCCTCGCCCGGGCTCACCAGCATGATGTCTTTGCCCCGCCTGCTGCGGATCATCCTGGTTGTCTTGCGCTATCGACTTGACGAGCTTGTGCTGTCTGGTATCGATCATCCTGTGGCCTATCGATTGTTATGGCTAGTGCGACTCGGGTCGCGTCCAAAGATGCCGCGCGGCCAGCGCCTTCGTCTGGCGCTTGAGACGCTTGGCCCGATTTTTGTGAAATTCGGGCAAGTCTTGTCAACGCGTCGTGACTTGATACCGATGGACGTCGCCGATGAATTGGCGTTGCTACAAGATCGTGTTGCGCCGTTTGCCTCAGAAAAGGCTGCGGCAATGATCGAGCTTGCACTAGGCGCACCGATCTCAACATTGTTTGCGACGTTCGAAACCGACCCGGTCGCTTCTGCTTCAGTTGCGCAGGTGCATTTTGCGGTGTTGCACGATGGCCGTCATGTTGCCGTGAAAGTGTTGCGCCCTGGCATGCTTGAAGTGATCAATCAAGATCTTTCGCTGATGCGCGCGCTCGCTGGGTTGATTCAACGTTTGGTGCCGGATGGCCGACGCCTCAAGCCCCGCGAGGTGGTCGCTGAGTTTGATAAGCACTTGCACGACGAGCTCGATTTTTTGCGGGAGGCCGCGAATTGCAGTCAGTTGCGACGCAACTTCGGTGCTGAGAGCGGCCGGGGAGATTTGTTGTGGGTGCCTGAAGTCATGTGGGATTACTGCGCTTCGACCGTCTTTACGATGGAGCGTATGTACGGCATTCCCGTCAGCCAGATCGACCGTCTCAAGCAAGCGGGCGTTGATATTCCTACATTGGCGCGCACCGGCGTTGAAATCTTTTTTACTCAAGTGTTTGATGACGGATTTTTTCATGCAGACATGCATCCGGGCAACATTTACGTCTCGGATCGTCCGGCAACCTTAGGTCGCTATATTGCGCTAGATTTTGGCATTGTCGGGTCGCTGTCTGAGTTTGATAAAAACTACTTGGCTCAGAATTTTTTGGCATTTTTTCAGCGTGACTACCGACGCGTGGCCCGTTTACATATAGAGTCGGGCTGGGTGCCCGCCAGTACCCGAGAAGAAGAACTCGAGGGGGCGGTTCGTGCCGTCTGCGAACCCTACTTTGATCGCCCCTTGGCTGAAATCTCACTGGGACAAGTGTTATTACGCCTTTTTCAGACCTCCAGGCGGTTTAATGTTGAAATACAGCCGCAACTCGTCCTGTTACAAAAAACCCTTTTAAATGTGGAGGGATTAGGTCGGCAGCTTGATCCGCAGTTAGACTTATGGAAAACCGCGAAACCCTATCTTGAACGATGGATGCTTGAGCGGGTCGGATTGAAAGGAACGCGCAAAAAGCTGGCGCAAGAAGCAGGTCAGTGGGCACAATGGTTACCTGAATTACCGCGGTTGGTGCATGCGCAATTAAGTCGTGCAGATGTGTCCGCAGAAGTGTTGCATGAGTTGCAGCAGATGCGGCGGGCACGTGAACAAAGTAATCGTGTATTGATAGCACTAACGGGCGTGGCGGCCTTGAGTTTAGCGGTCGCACTCTGGACCCTAATGCGTTGATTGAAATATAAACATTAAAGGCAGTGAACATGCTCTACACAGAACTTTTTAAGTCGATGGAATCCGTGCGCTGGAATATGGCCACAGATATTCCATGGCAAGATTTTGATCGGAGCAAGCTCACAGATGAGCAGGCGCAAACAATCAAGATGAATGCCATCACTGAATGGGCAGCGTTACCTGCGACTGAAATGTTTTTACGCGATAACCGTGACGACAGTGATTTTTCGGCGTTTATGTCGGTATGGTTTTTTGAAGAGCAAAAGCATTCGCTGGTGCTGATTGAATATTTACGTCGGTTTGCCCCAGACCTGGTGCCAACCGAAGACGAATTGCATCGTGTACGCTTTGAATTCGATCCTGCGCCACCTCTTGAAACCTTGATGCTTCACTTCTGTGGTGAGGTGCGTTTGAATCATTGGTATCGGCGAGCCTCTGACTGGCATACCGAGCCTGTGATCAAAGAAATCTATAAAGTGATTGCGCAAGATGAGGCGCGTCATGCCGGCGCGTATTTGCGTTATATGAAACGTGCACTGACACAGCGTGGGCAAGAGATTGGCGCGCAAGCGCGGATGGCCTTTGCCAAAATTGGCGTGTTGATGGCTTCAGCGCATCGCACACCGCAGGCTTTGCACCCAACGAATTTGCACGTCAACAAAGACATGTTTCCTAACGACACGGTGCAGTCAAAGTTGCCAGAGCCTGGTTGGCTCGAGCGCTGGTTAGACAATCAAATCGTCTTTGATAAAGACTGGGAACATAAAGTGAGTACGCGTATTTTGCACAATATGTCTTTGTTGATGGACAGCTCTTTCAAAACCGTGCAAGACCTGAATCGCTATCGTAAAGAGCTCATTCGATCGGCGACGGGGGTCGTGGGCTCAATCGCTTGAGCGCGCGTTTCGAGGCCAAAATCTTCTCGGCGAAACAGGCCGCCGACAAGATTGCAGCGGGTGAGTGGCCCAAACCGTTGGTTTTTACCAACGGTGTATTCGATATTTTGCACCGTGGGCACGTGACCTACCTTGATGAAGCTGCGCAACTCGGTAGAACGTTGTTGGTGGGGGTCAATTCAGACGAGTTCGCAAAGCGGCTAGGCAAAGGCCCGGATCGACCGTTAAATACTGCTCAGGATCG
>JBAXLV010000310.1:0-3773 GCA_037134635.1 Alcaligenaceae bacterium | reverse complement strand
AATATTTAACACATCAGCCTTGAGGTCGTCTTGCACATCAAACTTAAGCGTCTTAGTTTTTGCGTCAACCGCGGTCACATTGAACTGAGGACGATATTCAAGGATCCCTGCATACTGCTCGGCCCAAACTTTTTTAAACAAGCCAGGCTTTGAGGTGACATCAGGGTTCGCATCCAGAATAATGACTTTGGACTTGGGTTTATTCTTTTTAAAATAGTTGGCAACCTGGCAGGCGCGCTCGTAAGGCCCAGGTGGGCACCGATATGGCGCAAGCGGGATACTGAGCGCATAGACACCACCATCCTGCATCGCTGCAAGCTGTTTATGCAAGGCAATCGTTTCATCGCCCGCTTTCCAGGCTTGCAATGTGACGCCCGCTTGATTGGCTTGCGCCAAGCCTTCGATGCTGTCAAACATCAGGCTAATGCCTGGCGATACCACGAGCTTATCGTATTGAAGCGTTTGACCCGACGCGAGTTGAACCGTTTTCTTTTCAGCGTTAAACGAGGCCACGCTATCTTTCACGACTTTAACGCCATGCTTTTTTTGTAAAGCGTCGTAAGACACAGTGACGTCAGCCAAGGTCTTTGAGCCACCAACCACTAGATTGGATAGCGGGCACGAAATGAATTGTGCATTGGGCTCGATCAAGGTGACATTTGCGGTGTTGTTCGAAAGCAGTCTTAAGTATTTAGCTGCAGTTGAACCACCGTAGCCGCCACCCACCACGATAATTTGAGCCTTGTTAAGATCAGCGTGCGCAAACCTTGTCATGCCAAGCGCAGCACCGAACAACGCAGAACTTTGTCCAAGAAATAAACGACGATTCATGTTGTGCTCCTTTTATTTTTTTCCAAGCACAGACGCAATCGTCTGCAACTGTTCATCGGTGTAGCCCTTGGCCAACTGAGGCATGATGGTACCGGTCACTGCACCGCTTTTGTAGTCGGTCAGCTTTTTCAAAAGTTCAGCTGAACTCAGATGATTGATTAAGGGCATGCCCGCCCCCACCACACCTTGACCATCCGTGCCATGGCAATTGGCGCAAGTCGCGGCTAAACCGCGCTGATACAGTTTTAAAGCATCTTGATTTTGAGCTTGCGCTGCACCTACCATCAAAAAACTTAACGCCAGTACCGCTGTCGCGCGGGGCAATCCATCAAATAAAAATTGGGACACGGTGTTCTTCATGTTGTGTTTACTCTTTTAAATATTTAATGAACAGCTTGAGCAAGCAAGCTGACGACGAGACCTTGAATTATGACTGACAGCTTTTACAGAACAGAAATCATTTTACAAAGGGTTTACCCTTCGGGACTCAACCAGACATCAACGCATTTGCTATATACATCGAAGCATTTGCTATATCGCGTCGCGGTTTCTACACACCTTGGCTTTTAAACCAAGCCAACGCTTTTTGCCAACCGTCTTTTGCAGGCCCTTCTTGGTAGGTCTGTCGATAGTCAGCATGAAACGCATGGGGCGCTTCGGGATAGATTTCAAACGTTGACGTCTTTGCCGCGGCACTGGCATTTGGGCCAGTCAAGGCGAGTTTCATTTTTTCGACATCTGTGAGTGGGATGCCTGTATCTTGCCCACCATATAGCCCTAAGACAGGTGCGCGCGTTTGCGCCGCGAGCTCAAGCGGATGCTCTGGAAAATTCTCGCTTTTTTCACCGGCTAAGCGGCCGTACCAGGCGACTCCAGCGCGCACTGAGGAAAGCTTTTGGCACGCCAACCAGGTGATCCGGCCACCCCAGCAAAAACCAGTGATGCCCACACGACTCAGATCGCCATTGTTGGCACCGGCCCACTTTAACGCCGCTTCGATGTCACCCAACACCTGTTGATCAGGGGTCTTAGCCACGATCTTAGACATGATCTCAGCGACCGTACCCAACTCGGTGGGCTCACCCGCACGCGTAAAAAACTCGGGTGCAATCGCCAGGTAACCCACCTTGGCCAAGCGGCGAGTCACGTCAGCAATGTATTCGTGCACACCAAAAATCTCACTCACGACAATGACGATTGGTAGCTTTGCCTTTGCCTGTGCAGGCCGAGAGGTATACGCCGCAATATTGGTGCCGCTTGAATCAATTGTCACTTCTTCACTTTGGATGCCAGCAAAGTCCGTTTTGATTGCCTGAGACAAGACCGGCAGGGCTGCACTGGCAAAACCAGTCCCCAAACTGCCGAGTGTGGCCGCTTTCATGAAGCGGCGGCGCGAGGTTGAGCGCGAAGCAAGCAATGCTGCTGCGTCCTTGGCGAGATCTGAGTTCATACGGTGCTCCTGACTGACTGAAACGTTGAGAGGATATGCGGATATTCGAGCCCGTCGCGATGACAAGGGTATTTACCAATAGCACTAGATGGTCTTTTAAAATTACTTTTTGGTATTAGCTTATAACCAATAGATGATTTTTTACCCACATCTCTTTTTACCTCAAGTCCACGCGCCAGGAAACCAGACTGTGAGCAAGAAATTTTCAAGCTTGACCTTTGGTCGTCTACGCAAAGCGCCAGAGCATTTTTTGGATGGCGATCTGTTGGCCCACGTCAGCCAGAACGGGCTCGATGCACAGCGACGTAACTTCATCCGCTCAAGCTTTTTGGGGGCGCTTGCCACGGCCACGGGCGCAAGTGCCTTGGCGCAAAACACCGCAGCAGTCGGTGACCCCGCCATTCTTAACAAACAAATTTGGGCCACTACGCTGGGCAAGCCCGTTGCAGCAAATCCTTACGGCATTCCGTCAAAGTACGAGGTAGGTTTAGTGAGACGAGAATCACCGGGCCTGACACGGGTGTCGGCAGCGTCGGTATCGTTCACCCCGCTGCAGGGGTTGTTTGGGATGATCACGCCAAGTGGCTTGCACTTCGAGCGCCATCACCAGGGATGGTACGAAATTGATCCGGCTCTGCACAGCCTGATGATCAATGGCTTAGTCAAACGCGAGATGATCTTCACAATGGAAGATCTCATGCGCTTGCCAAGTGTTTCGCGCATTCACTTTATTGAGTGCGGCGCGAACACAGGGCTTGAATGGGGCAACGTTGCGGTGCCGACCGTGCAATACACCCACGGCATGATTTCGTGCAGCGAGTTTACCGGCGTACCGCTGTCAACGCTGCTCGATCTATGTGGTGTCGATCTTAAGAAGGGTAAATATATTCTCGCTGAAGGCGCAGACGGTTCTGGCATGACGCGCACCATCCCGATCGAAGCCGCCATGGACGACGTGCTAGTGGTGTGGGGGATGAACGGCGAAATGTTGCGACCTGAAAATGGCTACCCTCTCAGACTGCTTGTGCCCGGCGCGCAAGGTGTGAGCTCAGTCAAATGGCTGCGCCGTATTGAAGTGGGCGATCAACCCTATGCCAGCAAAGATGAAGCTGTCCACTACATTGACCTTATGCCAAACGGCCTGCATCGCCAATACACCTCGATCCAAGAATGTAAATCAGTGATCACGACCCCCTCGGGCGGGCAACAGCTCTTGACAAAAGGTTTTTACAGCGTCAGTGGGATCGCCTGGTCTGGACGAGGCACGATTAAGCGCGTGGATGTGTCGATGGATGGCGGCAAGAACTGGCGAGAAGCGCGCCTTGAGGGCCCAATCCTGACCAAAGCCATCACACGCTTCAATATCAATTGGGACTGGGATGGAGCGCCGGCAATTTTGCAGTCGCGCGCGATTGATTCGACAGGCTATGTGCAACCACCAATCAATATGTTGCGCGAAGTGCGCGGCACGCGCTCGATTTATCACAACAAC
>JBAXLV010000309.1:0-3780 GCA_037134635.1 Alcaligenaceae bacterium | reverse complement strand
GGCGCGCAAATTGGCTGATGAATTGATTGCGATGCGAGAGTCGCTTAGAGTGCCTTATCGCACGATTGACGAAGCACTTGACGAGGCGCTCAATTCGCCTGTCGGCCCCGTCGTGCTTGCAGACCGTGCGGATAACCCGGGCAGTGGTGCAGTGGGCGATGCAACGTTTATGTTGCAACGCTGCTTAGAGCGCAAGATTGTAAATGCTGCAATTGGCCCCTTTTGGGATCCTGTGGCAGCCCGGATCGCCTTTGATGCTGGTATTGGCGCAAATTTGATGATGCGACTAGGTGGAAAAATCGGTCCGTTATCTGGGCAACCTGTTGATGTGCGCTGCACTGTTAAAGCGCTTAAGCGAGAGATGTCCATGACAAGTTTGTCGGGCGGTCAAACACCACTGGGTGATTGTGCCTTGGTTGATGCGGCAGGTATAGAAATCGTTTTAACGTCAAATCGTAACCAAGCGATGAATATTGATTTATTCACACAGCTCGGTTGTGATATCGCAGAAAAGAAAATCGTCATCGTCAAGTCAGCGCAGCATTTTTATGCGTCATTTTCAACGATTGCCCAGCAGGTGATTTATGTCGGTGGCAAAGGTGTGGCAACACCAGATTGGAAAACGCTGACTTACAACAAAATTCGCCGTCCGAAGTGGCCGTTAGACGCATAACGTCTTTTTGCAGTGCTGAGTGCTTGTAGTGAATGTTAAGCGTCTCGTGTGCTTGAGGTAACCGTCGCGGGCGACAGCGGTTTAGGTAGTTCGATACGCACCGTCAGCCCTGGCTTTGCATCCTCGATGTGTAACGTACCATCATGCAATTGGGTAAACGCCGATACGATGGATAAGCCTAGTCCGCTACCCGGCCGATTTGAGCTTAAGCGATAAAAACGTTGCAGCACTTTGTCGCGTTCTTCGGGTGGGATACCTGGGCCGTTATCTTGCACGATCAGCGTGATTGCGTCCGCTGTTTCGCGAACTCTAATGCGAATTTCAGCGCGGGGGCCTGCGTACTTAAGAGCATTATCAATCAGGTTCGCCAAAATCCCTGCCAGTAAGTCTTTGTCGCCTGCAATAACAGGCTCACCCTCAATGTCTACAACAAGCGTCATCCCTAGCGCTTCAGCCGCAGCGTCATATAGTTCAAGTAAATTTGTGACGACAGCGCGAAGCTCGACGCGTTCAAAGGGTTGACGTCGTGCCCCAGATTCGGCCTCGGCAATTTGTAATAGTTTCTCTAAGACCACAATCAGATCATCAATGGCACTGATGGCAAAGTGGCCCGCTTCTTCGAGTTGGCGTTGCTCAGGAATACCCCGCAAGGATTCTTCGAGATGTCCGCGAATTAAACCCAGAGGCGTGCGTAAATTGTGCGCGATCGTATTTGAGACATGGCGCACGCCCTCCATCAAATGTTGGATCCGGTCAAGCATACGATTGATATCAGCGCTCAAGCGATCGAATTCATCGGGGGTACCCGAGAGCGCGATACGACGGTCTAAATTACCTGCTTCAATATCTTGTGTCGTATGGCGAATCGCCCATATTCGTCTTTCGAGTTGGCGACGAAACATCAGTGTTCCTAACACTGCCAAGAGCAACGCACTCACTCCTCCGATGACGACGGCACGCGTAATTAGACTGCGAATCTCGCTTAAGTCTTGCATATCGCGCCCAACAACCAAGAGCGCACCATCTGTGAGTTTGTGCAGACGTACTCGGCTAGGTGAAATACCCGAACCCCGAGGGACGAGGCGATCAATCGTTTGGTCAAAAGGCGCAGCAGCATCTGTCCAACCCGGGATGTTGCCGGCGAGTTTTTTACCGGATGGATCAGTCAGGAGCAAAATTTCGACATCCGAATCTACGCCATCGCTGAGAGTTGATTCAATGCGTTGAGCCAAAGTCGCTAAACCGCTTGTTTGAGCGCTCTCGCTAAATCTGTCAGTGATGTTCAAGAGTTTTGCATCGATATTACGCTCCATGAGACCGAGCGAGACGAAGTAGAAAACGGAAGACACCACCAGGACTGAGGCGACGACCAAGCCGCCGCAGAGCAAGGCCAGGCGAAAGGCAACCGAGTGCCAAACCCTGTTATCCATCGAGGCCAAACCGATAACCCACGCCACGTACGGTGTGTAAGAGTGGGATGGGGTGTCCCTTGTCAATTTTGTTTCTTAACCGACTAATTTGTACATCAATGACATTGGTACCCGGGTCAAAGTGAAAATCCCAAACCGATTCAAGCAGCATCGTGCGCGTGACAACTTGCCCTTGATTGCGTACGAGGTATTCAAGTAATTTAAATTCGCGAGGCTGTAGCGTGATTGGTTGGCCGGCGCGCTCAGCTCGACGAGAAATCAGATCCAGTGAAAGGTCAGCGAGCTTCAGCTCTCGGTTATCGGTGGTCACTGTTTGGGCTGTTTGGGCCCGTCGGATTAAGGCCTCAAGGCGAGCGAGCAGTTCAGGCATCGCAAAAGGCTTGGTAAGGTAGTCGTCGCCCCCGTTTTGAAGGCCACGCACACGATCGTCTAAACTCGCGAGTGCGCTGAGGATCAATACTGGGGTTTGAAGTTGGGCCTCTCTTACCGCATGAACGATTTCTAGCCCTTCTTGTTCGTGGGGCAGCATTCGGTCAACGATGATGACGGCCCAAGAACCTGAAAGCGCCAAGGCACGTGCCTCGGGGGCCTGATCTGAGTGGGTTACAAGGTAGCCGGCCTCTTCAAGGCCTTTGCTCAGGTAGCGTGCCATATCCTGCTCATCTTCGATTAGCAAAATATGAGCAAGGTTTGGGGTTGGTCGCATTGCTGAAATATTAACCTGTTGTAGTGACGCTTGACCTAAATGCTGCACACCTAGATAATAACGATTCTCATTAATATTTGATGTCTGATTCAAAATAATTAAGACTGACTTAGTTTGTGTGTTGAGTACAAAGTAGTTTATTGATAAGTGTTTGCGTGATGTTTTTTTACCAAAATCCTCTGTTTACTCGTTTATGTGCAAGCGCCTTGGCGCTCGTAGGCTTGTGCTTGCCCGCAGCAGTTTTTGCGCTCGATCCAGAGTTTGAACATTTCACCGCAAACTTTCAATCTACGTTCATTTGGCAAAAGCATCCCCCGTTTGCTTCGCCGTACTCCTTGCCAGGTAGCCTGAATCCGAATACCGAAATTGGCTACACCTTAACGGGTACGGCTTTTTTAGGGGCGCGACCCTGGAAGGGCACTGAATTTTTTCTCGATCCCGAAGTTTCTCAAGGCAATCCATTTTCAAATCTCAGAGGTTTGGGTGGCATGACCAATGGCGAGGCGCAAAAGGATGGGAGTAATAATCCCGTTTCTTATTGGGCGCGCGCTTTCGTGCGTCAGACCATCGGATTTGGTGGCGGTACTGTCGAGCGCGAAGCAAGCTTTAACCAGTTTGCTGAATCTGTTGATAAACGGCGGCTTGTGTTTACAGGCGGTGTGTATGCCATCACCGATATTTTTGATCAAAATGCGTTTGCGCATGATCCGCGCACACAGTTCATGAACTGGTCGATGATGGATTACGCAGCGTGGGATTCACCTGCCGATGCGCGTGGCTACACCCGTGGCTTGGCGATTGAGTATTACCACGACGACTGGGCCTTTCGAATCGGGCGTAATTTGTTACCCGTTGAGTCAAATGGGATGCAACTCAATGGCGACTTTTCAAATTCGTATAGTGATAACGCTGAGATTGTATTGCAATCTGATAAAATTTGTAAGGTTTCTATAAGCTCTGAGCAATGGGAT
>JBAXLV010000308.1:0-3785 GCA_037134635.1 Alcaligenaceae bacterium | reverse complement strand
CTTAGCGGCTTAACAGGTTGGACAGTGAACGGCTTAACGTAGTGCGTAATGACCGCCGCCCTAAGGTTGAACTGCGTTCGCCCGCGCCCCGGGCCGGTCAATTAACCCTGTTATGAGCAGGGGTCTTGGCCCAAAATACCCTATAAATTCGGGTAATAAATATATAATTCACAGTACACCGATCCTAAGACGCTGCGTGCTGTCTTTTGTGCAAATATTGCTGGTCATCACTCACTCGAGGCACTTTCCATGGAACTTAAAGTAAACGGCACAGTACACAATGTCGACGTTGAGCCAGATATGCCCCTGTTATGGGCTTTGCGCGAGGTGCTGGGTTTGACCGGAACCAAATATGGTTGTGGTGTGGCTCAATGCGGCGCCTGTTCGGTGCAACTCAATGGTGAGTTGGTGCGCTCCTGTTCGATTCCGGTGGCCAGTGCCGCGGGTCAGGCGATTACGACCGTTGAAGGCATTTCAAAAGATACCAGTCACGCGGTGCAACAAGCCTGGATTGCACTCGATATTCCGCAATGTGGTTACTGCCAATCGGGGCAGGTAATGGCTGCTGTGTCATTACTCAAGCGTGTACCTAAGCCTACAGATGCAGACATTGACGCGGCGATGACCAATATTTGCCGTTGCGGTACGTATCAGCGGATTCGCGATGGTATTCACGCTGCAGCCGGACAAAAACAGTTGGCGGATGTGCTGAACGATTACGCCACTGCTGGCGTCGCGAAAGCATAAGGGGACAGAACATGACAACAAAAACTATTCAATCTCTCCGCGCGCAAGCGATCACTGCAACGCAAAATCAGCGTCCCTCAAGACCCGGGCGTCGTCAATTTTTAATTGGTACTGCCGCCGTTGGTGCGGGCTTGGCCCTTGGCTTGACGAGCTCGCGTTCGGCGCTCGCACAAGCGACCGCGCAGCCGCTCTCTGCAGAAGAGGTGAATTTGTGGGTGGTGATCAAGCCTGATGATACCGTCTTGATCCGTATCGTGCGTTCTGAGATGGGTCAAGGGACTCGTACAGGTTTGGCGCAGTTAGTGGCAGAAGAACTTGACTGTGATTGGAAAAAAGTAACCTACGAGGCGCCGTCAGCGGGTCAAAACTTGGCACGTAAGCGTGCTTGGGGTGCGATGGCGACTGGTGGTAGTCGCGGTATTCGTGACTCGCACGACTATGTGCGTCGCGGTGGCGCTGCAGCACGGATGCTGTTGATGCAGGCGGCTGCCGATCAGTTCAATGTGCCGGTTGCAGAACTGACTGTGAGCAAAGGGATCATCACGCACGCGAAGTCTGGCCGTACAGTGAGTTATGGCAAGGTTGCGGATGCGGCTGCCAAGCTCACACCGCCCGAGTCGAAAAGTATTGTGTTGAAAAAGCCCCAAGAGTGGAAAATTGCCGGAACAGCAGTGCCTCGTTTGGATACGGCCGATAAAGTCAACGGCGCGAAGGTCTTTAGTATTGACTTGCGTCTGCCTGGGATGCTGTGCGCTGCGGTCAAAAGCTGCCCAGTGTTTGGCGGCAAGCTCGTCAGTTTTGATGAGTCAAAAATTAAGGCCATGCGCGGCGTGAAGGGTGCATTGAAGATCAATGACTCAACAGTAGCGGTGGTGGCCGATACGTGGTGGCGTGCCAAGACAGCATTAGACAATCTGCCCATCGATTGGGATTTAGGCCCCAATGCAAAAGCCTCCAGCTCAACGATCGCAGCGGGCTTAAAAGAGGGTCTGACTGCAGAAGGCGATTTTTGGCAGCGTAAAGAGGGCGATGCGCTTGCCGCAATTAAAGAATCGGCCAAAGTTGTTGAGGCTGTTTACAGTAGTCAGTTTCTTGCACACGCCACGATGGAGCCGATGAACTGCGTCGTGCAGATTAGTGGTGATCGTGCCTATGCTTGGGTGCCGACTCAAAATGCCGAGGCTTCAATAGCAGCACTCTCTGAAGCGTCAGGTTTGCCCTTGGCAAATTGCGATATTCAAACAATGGATCTAGGCGGCGGCTTAGGGCGTCGTGGCGGTACGCAAGACTTTATGCATCACGCTGTAGCGATTGCAAAAAAATATCCAAATACCCCGATCAAAATGGTTTGGAGTCGCGAAGAAGACATGATGCACGACTTCTATCGTCCGATTTCGATGGCTAAAATGTCAGCGGGGCTAGATGACAAGGGCAATCTAACTGGATTCCATGCTCGTGTATCGGGCCAGTCGATCAATGCGTATTTGAGCCCTTCTGCCATTAAAAATAATAAAGATGTTCGACAGCTGCAAGGGTTTTACGAAGAGCCGGGTGATGCGCAACTTGGCTATACCTTTCCTAGCCTGTTGACTGAATATGTCATGCGCAATAGTCACGTGCCGGTTGGGCCATGGCGTGGTGTCAATACCAATCAAAACGGTATTTACATGGAATGCTTTATTGAAGAGTGCGCGCGCGCAGCAGGTCGTGATTCACTTGCCTTTCGCCGTGACCTCATGAAAAAGCATCCGAAACATCTGGCAGTCTTGGATGCGGTCGCGGAGAAAGGCGATTGGGGTAAAGCCCTGCCGGCCGGTCGCCATCGTGGTATTGCCCAGTTTATGGGCTACGGCAGTTATTCAGCGGCCACCGCTGAGGTATCTGTTTCGAGCGGCGGGCAAGTCAAGGTGCACCGCATGGTATTTGCCTTGAACTCGGGTCATTTTGTGAACCCTTCGCAAGTTAAAGCGCAGATCGAGGGTTCGGTGGTGATGGCGTTGTCTGCAATCTTTAATGAAGACATCACGATTGAAAACGGGCAAGTAAAAGAAACGAATTATCACGCCTATCCTTTGGCCAAGCTCAAAGATATTCCAAAGGTAGAGTGTGTGTTGGTGCCAACCCATGATTTTTGGGGTGGGGTGGGCGAACCGACCATTTGTGTCGTGGGCCCCGCAGTGTTGAATGCAATTTTGGCAGCAACAGGTAAGCCAGTGCGTGATCTGCCCTTGCGTAAGCACGGCTTCACGTTGGTATAGATTTTTTGACGTTTGATTTAAAACTATTCTTATTCACGATAAAAACTTCGGAGTTCATCCATGGCGATTCAGTTAACTGTCAACGGCAAAGCGCATAGCGTTGATGTCGACCCAAACACCCCTTTGCTTTGGGTGATCCGCGAGCAAGTGGGTTTAACCGGCACCAAATACGGCTGTGGTATCGCGCAATGTGGCGCCTGTACCATCATGATGGATGGTGCAGCGATTCGCTCATGTGTATTGCCGGTGAGTGCTGCGGTGGGCAAGCAGATTCAAACAATTGAAGGCTTGGCTAAAGACGGCAAAATGACACAGCTACAGCAAGCCTGGATTGAGCATCAAGTGCCGCAATGTGGCTTTTGCCAATCGGGCATGTTGATGGCTGCCACTGACCTGCTCGCAAAAAATGCTAAGCCAACCGATGCGGATATCGATGCAGCCATTACGAATATTTGTCGTTGTGGAAGCTTCCAAGAAGTGCGCGCCGCCATCCACTCAGTTGCTAAAGCTTAAGGAGCCAAATATGAACGCACGCGTCCCAAATCCCTCACGTCGTCAGTTTATTGTTGGCACGACTGCAGTCAGTAGCGGCCTGGCGCTAGGCTTGCAAATTCCTTTTATGAGCTCTGCGCAAGCCGCAGAGGCCACGCCTGAAATTGGCGCTTGGGTGGTGATCAAGCCCGATGACACGGTCATTGTTCGCGTGGTGCGCTCAGAGATGGGTCAAGGCACGATTACCGTTTTGGCTCAAATGGTTGCCGAAGAACTTGAGTGCGCCTG
>JBAXLV010000307.1:0-3789 GCA_037134635.1 Alcaligenaceae bacterium | reverse complement strand
CCAACGCGCTCGGCAAAGCCGTTGCACGTGCAGTGAGCTTAACTAACGGATCATCAGCTGCTGTATCGACGGAGGACACTTGTGTACCGCGCTTAACAGCCTGACGCAAGCGTTGCGCCATCAGGGGATGATCTTTACGTAAGAACGAACCCACTACCAACACGCGATCAAGCGTATCGAGCGCGTTGATATTCATACCTAGCCAAGGCGCACCCGTCAGTGCTGCATCAAAGGCTGCGTCGGTTTGGCGCAAGCGGAAATCAATATTTTCAGAGCCTAAACCACGTGTCACACGAGCGAGCAAAGCCATTTCTTCGAGCGTGGCGTACTCACTAGCAAGCGAACCAATTTGCGCAGCACCCGAGGCATCACGCACTTGCATCAAACCTTGTGCAACCGCCTGAAGGGCATCCGACCACGAGGCCTCGCGCCACTGACCGTCGGTGCCTTTGACCATTGGGCTTGTCAGACGGTCTTCGTTCAAACCTTCATACGAAAAGCGATCGCGATCACTGATCCAGCATTCGTTGAGCTCTTCGTTTTCAAACGGCACCACACGAATGACCTGGTCACCCTTCACCTGCACAACCAAATTTGCACCCAAACTATCGTGCGGCGATACCGAGCGACGACGGGCTAACTCCCAGGTACGGGCCTGGTAGCGGAAAGGTTTTGACGTCAGTGCACCCACAGGGCACAAGTCAATCATGTTGCCCGACAGCTCAGATTCAACAGAGCGACCCACGAAGGTTGTGATTTCAGAATGCTCGCCACGGCCGATCATGCCGAGCTCCATCACGCCGGCGATCTCTTGACCAAAACGCACACAACGCGTGCAATGAATACAGCGTGACATTTCTTCGGCAGAAACCAAAGGACCTAGATCTTTATGAAACACCACGCGCTTTTCTTCTTGGTAGCGCGAGCTTGAGCCACCATACCCCACGGCCACGTCTTGCAACTGACACTCGCCACCCTGATCGCAAATCGGGCAATCAAGCGGGTGATTAATCAGCAAAAACTCCATCACACTCTTTTGCGCAGCGACAGCGCGCTCTGAGCAGGTGTGCACGACCATGCCATTGGTCACGGGGGTCGCGCACGCCGGCATCGCCTTGGGTGCTTTTTCAACCTCAACCAGGCACATCCGACAATTTGCAGCCACCGTCAATTTCTTGTGATAACAAAAATGCGGCACATACACGCCAAGCTTATGCGCAGCATGCATCACCATACTGCCTTCTTGCACTTCGACTTTCTTGCCGTCGATGGTTAACTCAACCATAACTTTGTCCAAACCTTAAAGATAGGGGGCCACCACACAGCGCTTATGCTCGATGTGGTACGCAAATTCGTCGCGATAATGTTTCAAGAAACCACGCACGGGCATCGCCGCCGCATCACCCAGTGCGCAGATCGTGCGCCCCATGATGTTTCCAGCAACCGAATCCAGTAAATCGAGATCCTCAGGACGACCCTGACCATGCTCGATGCGGTTCACCATGCGGTAGAGCCAGCCTGTGCCTTCACGGCACGGCGTGCACTGTCCGCAGCTTTCTTCAAAATAAAAATACGATAGACGTAACAACGACTTCACCATGCAACGCGTATCGTTCATCACAATCACTGCACCCGAACCCAACATCGAACCCGCCTTAGCGATCGCGTCGTAATCCATGGTGGTGTCCATCATGATGCTCCCGGGGATCACAGGTGCGCTTGAGCCACCGGGGATCACAGCCTTCAGCGTCGAACCGCCTCGCATACCGCCCGCCAGTTCTAGTAATTTTGAAAATGGCGTACCTAGAGGAATCTCGTAATTACCAGGACGCTCGACGTCGCCAGTAATCGAAAATAATTTTGTGCCGCCGTTGTTAGGCTTGCCGATCTCTAGATACGCAGGCCCGCTATTACGAATGATCCACGGCACCGCTGCAAAGGTTTCAGTGTTGTTGATAGTGGTGGGTTTGCCATACAAGCCAAAGCTTGCCGGAAACGGAGGCTTAAAGCGTGGCTGACCTTTTTTACCCTCAAGCGATTCAAGCAAAGCGGTTTCTTCACCGCAGATATAAGCGCCATAACCATGAAACGCATGCAACTGAAAACTAAATTGCGAACCTAAAATATTGTTTCCCAACATGCCCGCTGCACGCGCCTCTTCGAGCGCCTCTTCGAAGCGATCGTATACCTCGAAGATTTCGCCGTGAATATAGTTGTAGCCAACAGGTATCCCCATGGCGTAGGCAGCAATCGCCATACCCTCTATCACGATATGCGGATTCAAACGCAAAATATCGCGATCTTTAAAGGTGCCGGGCTCGCCTTCGTCAGAGTTGCACACTAAATACTTCTGACCCGGAAACGTTCGGGGCATGAAACTCCATTTCAAGCCGGTCGGAAAACCCGCACCGCCTCGTCCACGCAAGCCCGATGCCTTGACCTCAGCAATCACATCTTCTTGACTCATCCCCTGCGTCAAAATCTTGCGCAAGGCTTCATAGCCACCACGCTTGACATAGTCTGCCAGGCGCCAGTTGTTACCGTCCAGATCTGCCATGATCTGCGGGCCAAGGTGCCGGCCATGCAAGGCCATTGAGCCTGGCAAATCATTGTTAGGCGCCGCCACCAAACCTTGCGAATACTTTTGCAAGATGGCGTGACTGCTTTCAGACATTACTGCACTCATTCGGCTTCTCCACGCGCAGCGTCAGCCAACTCGCCAAGCATCGCATCAATTTTTTCGGGCGCCATACGCACGCACATATGTTTGTTGTTGACGATCAGCACCGGTGAATCGCCACAGGCACCCATGCACTCGCCTTCAACCAGGGTAAACAGGCCGTCTGCGGTCGTTTCACGAAAACCAATTCCGAGTTTCTTCTTGAGATAGTCGGCAGTAAACTCACCGTCGCGAAGTGCACAAGGCAAATTCGTACACACCGATAGCTTGAACTTGCCCACGGGGCGCACGTCAAACATATTGTAAAAAGTGGCGTTTTCTTGCACGGCGATCGCGGGTTGACCTAAATAGTCAGCCACGTCCTGAATGACTTCAGGTGATACCCAACCCTGCTCATCTTGCGCGATCGCAAGCGATGCCATGATGGCGGACTGCTTTTGATCAGCCGGGTACTTGGCGATCTCGCGGTCAATTTTTTTGTAAGCCTGTTCAGAGAGCAACATGTTTTAAATCCGGTATAAGCGATGAGGCAACAATTAGCGGTCGATCTCGCCAAAAACAATATCTTGAGTACCAATGATGGTCACAGCATCAGCAATCATGTGGCCACGCGACATTTCGTCAAGCGCCTGCAAATGCACAAAGCCAGGCGCTCGAATTTTTAAACGGTAAGGCTTGTTGGCGCCATCAGACACCATATAAATACCAAACTCGCCCTTAGGATGCTCGATCGAGGCATAGGCCTCACCAGCGGGCACGCTAAACCCTTCAGTAAACAGCTTGAAGTGATGGATGAGCTCTTCCATGTTTGACTTCATGCCAGTACGCTGTGGTGGGGATACCTTGTGGTTATCAAGCATCACAGGGCCTGGGTTGCTACGCAACCACTGCACGCATTGTTGGATGATGCGATTGCTTTCACGCATCTCGGCTACGCGAACTAGGTAGCGATCATAAGAATCACCATTCACGCCGACAGGCACATCAAACTGCAAGCGGTCATACACCTCGTAGGGTTGCATCTTGCGCAGATCCCAGGCCACGCCCGAACCCCGCAACATGGGGCCGCTAAAGCCCAAGGCCTTCGCGCGCTCTGGGTCAACCACACC
>JBAXLV010000306.1:0-3795 GCA_037134635.1 Alcaligenaceae bacterium | reverse complement strand
CATGCTGCCGAAATCTTTACCGTCTGCGTACCACTTCGAGCCCCAATTACGTGTAACCGCAAGGCGGAACCCAATCGGGTGAATTTTCTGACCCATCGTGACTCCTTAAGCTCCGACCTTCACAGTGATGTGACAAGTCTGCTTTTCAATCTGGTTACCGCGCCCTTTGGCTCGTGCGGAAAAGCGCTTCATCGACTCGGCCTTGTCCACAAAAATCGTGGTGACCTTGAGTTCGTCGATATCTGCACCGTCGTTATGTTCGGCATTCGCGATGGCCGATTCAACGGCCTTCTTGAGGATGCCTGCGGCCTTCTTGTTAGTGAAGGTCAGGATGTTTAATGCCTGAGCAACAGATTTGCCACGGATCAGATCCGCAACGAGTCTGGTTTTTTGCGCAGAGATGTGCACCCCACGGATAATGGCTGAAGTTTCCATTTCTTACCTCTTGGCCTTTTTGTCTGCTGCGTGTCCCTTGAACGTACGGGTCAGCGCAAACTCGCCGAGTTTATGGCCGACCATGTTCTCGTTAACGTAAACAGGAACGTGCTGGCGACCGTTGTGAACCGCAATTGTTAACCCAACAAACTCGGGCAAAATTGTGGAGCGGCGCGACCAGGTTTTGATCGGTTTTTTACCTTTTTCGGCGATAGCAACCTCGACCTTTTTGATCAAGTGTGCATCGACGAATGGGCCTTTCTTGACTGAACGTGACATGATTCGCCCTCTTATTTACGCTTGCGGCGTTGGACGATCATATTGTCCGTCCGCTTGTTGCTACGGGTCTTGTAACCCTTAGCTGGGGTACCCCATGGACTGCGTGGCTCTCCGCCTTCGCCAGTACGACCTTCACCACCACCGTGTGGATGATCAACTGGGTTCATGGCAACACCACGCACCGTAGGACGAATGCCGCGCCAACGAACAGCACCCGCTTTGCCAATTTGGCGCAAGCTGTGTTCTTCGTTACCGACTTCGCCAATGGTGGCTCTACATTCGATGTGAACTCGACGAACCTCACCCGAGCGCAGGCGAACCTGCGCGTAAGTGCCTTCGCGAGCCAACAGCACTGCCGATGCACCGGCTGAACGCGCCATTTGCGCACCCTTGCCAGGCAACATTTCGATGCAGTGAATTGTTGTACCCACTGGAATATTACGTATTGGCAGTGTGTTACCAGTACGAATAGGCGCTTCGATGCCAGAAACTAGCGATGCGCCAACTTCAAGGCCACGTGGGGCAATGATATAGCGACGCTCGCCGTCTGCGTAACAGAGCAGGGCCAAATGTGCAGTACGGTTTGGATCGTATTCAAGACGCTCAACTTTGGCGGGGATCCCGTCTTTGTTGCGCTTGAAATCTACCAAACGATAGTGCTGTTTATGACCGCCGCCGCGATGGCGAATTGTGATATGACCGTTGTTGTTACGGCCAGAACCACGGATTTTCTTTTCGAGCAAAGAAGCAACCGGCGCGCCTTTGTGCAGATTAGGTGTGACCACCTTGAGCATGCCACGACGACCAGGCGAGGTTGGCTTGGTTTTTAAGAGTGCCATTTAGTTGACCTCCGCCAGGTTGATTTCTTGACCGTCTTTGAGCGAAACATACGCTTTGCGCTCGTTGCGCCGACGACCAACAAACCGACCAAATCGTTTAGCCTTACCTTTACGATTCAAAACCTGAACATCTTCAACTTGAACTTTAAACAGCAGTTCGACAGCCGCTTTAATTTCAGGCTTGGTTGCATCTGCAATCACGCGAAAGGCAACTTGGTTGTTTTTCTCAGCAACGAAGGTGGCTTTTTCAGTCACGATCGGAGCCAGAATGATTTGCATTAGACGATGATCGTTCATGCCAGCATCTCCTCGAGTTGAGCAATTGCCGTTTTGGTGATCACGATCTTTTTGTAGTGAATCAAAGACAAGGGATCAGTGTTGCGCGGTTCAACGACAGCAACGTGAGGCAAATTACGTGTAGCGAGGTATACGTTTTCGTCAACCGAGTCGGTGATGATTAGCACTGACTCTAAACCCATTGACTTGAGCTTATCAGCAGCAAGCTTGGTTTTAGGTGAGTCAAGCGTAAATGAATCAACGATTGAGATACGATCTTCGCGCGCCAATTGTGAAAGAATCGAACGCAAACCAGCGCGATACATTTTCTTGTTCACTTTTTGGCTGAAATTTTCTTCAGGCGAATTAGGAAATATGCGACCACCCCCACGCCACAAAGGCGAGGATGTCATACCAGCACGGGCGCGGCCTGTACCTTTTTGACGAAATGGTTTTTTAGTTGAGTGGTGAACTTCAGCGCGTGTTTTCTGAGCGCGGTTACCAGAGCGTGCGTTTGCCTGGAAGGCAATCACGATTTGATGAACCAGTGCTTCATTAAAGTCACGGCCAAATACAGTATCAGGTGCAGCAAAGGTTGCTGAAGACTGACCTTGATCATTTAGGAGCTTGATATCCATCGATTAGGCTCCTTTCTTGGCGGGGGCTTTGATGGCCGGACGCACGACGATATCGGCGCCTGGATAGCCGGGGACAGCGCCCTTAACCATCAACAGACCACGCTCAGCGTCAACACGGACAACATCAAGGTTTTGCACGGTGCGGGTGTCATCGCCAAGGTGGCCAGACATACGCTTACCGGGGAAAATACGGCCAGGATCTTGGGCTTGACCAATCGAGCCAGGCACGCGGTGCGAACGGCTGTTACCGTGCGAGGCGCGTTGCGACTTGAAGTGGTGGCGCTTGATCGTGCCAGCGAAACCTTTACCAATTGTGGTACCGGTAACGTCGACTTGCTGACCAGCTTCGAACACGCTTTCAACAGCGACCACGCTACCAGGCGTGAATTCAGCTGCGCGAGCAGGATCGAGACGAAATTCTTTAAGGATGCTTCCGGCTTCTACACCAGCTTTGGCATAGTGTCCGGTTTGCGACTTGGCTACTCTGGAGGCGCGGCGTGCACCATAAGCGACTTGAATGGCGGCGTAGCCGTCAGACTCAAGCGACTTAACTTGGGTGACGCGATTGTTCGACACGTCGAGCACTGTTACGGGGATGGACTCGCCATCATCAGTAAAAATGCGCGTCATGCCGACCTTGCGGCCCACCAGACCAAGCCGATGTGCGGCAGGCGTGGGTGTCGATTTCGACATCGTTTTCTCCGGGGTTGGACCCCAAATCCCGACTACGATTGGTCGGGGCTGATAAAACCCGAATATTTTCGGGTGCTCATGTACTACTGGGCTTTAATATCCCTTTTATATTGCCAAAAATTCTGGCAAGTCTTGCATTCTAGCATTTTTTTGGGAACACCTGCAAGCGAAACTAACTTGTTGGCGCAAACCAACGGGCGGTTAAGCCCGTTTTACTTATTGCAGTGCGATTTCTACGTCTACGCCAGCTGGCAAGTCAAGGCGCATTAGCGCGTCAACTGTTTTGTCGGTTGGGTCAACAATATCCATCAGCCGCTGGTGCGTACGAATCTCAAACTGGTCACGTGAGGTTTTGTTCACGTGTGGCGAGCGCAACACGTCAAAACGACGAATGCGTGTTGGCAATGGCACGGGACCACGAACCACGGCACCTGTGCGCTTCGCTGTATCAACAATCTCAGCGGCCGACTGATCAATGAGTTTGTAATCAAAGGCTTTCAGACGGATGCGGATTTTCTGATTTTTCATGATGATTTCCAAAGAGCGAATTGCTGCGGGCCACTGGCCCGCAGTTTAAAAATTTACTTCAAGATTTTTGCAACGACGCCGGCGCCCACGGTACGGCCACCCTCACG
>JBAXLV010000305.1:0-3797 GCA_037134635.1 Alcaligenaceae bacterium | reverse complement strand
ACAAGCCCGACCACTAAGCAGGCACCGACAATCTGTATCAGTGCGATTTTTTGATCCAGAATAAACCAGCCCAAAATCAGCGCAAAGATTGGCTCGATACTCATAATCGAAGAGTTACCCACGACGCCGAGTCGCGGCAAAACGATGAACATCACCGTAAACCCTGTACCGTAAAAAATCGTCAATAAGGCCAAACCCCACCAGCCGGCCACAGCGATCGGCCAATGTAACTCACCCAACACTTGCGAAAAAATGAGTGTCAAGAGACCAACCATCCACATCGTGGTGGCAGTACGAACACGACCATCTAGGTCAGCCGCCACGTTTTGCGTCAGCGCAAGTGTCAAGCCAAAGGTGGCAGCCGCCGTTAAGGCAAAGGCGACACCCACCCCAATCATGCCCCAGTGAGCCTTTGCACCCAAGCCAGAGGCCGCACCAAATACATCCAAGGCTAGCGCTAAACCCACCAGCATGATCGGCATCGCGCGCAATACTTGTGGCTCAGGGCGCTGTCCATAAATGACGCGACACCAAAAAGCAGTCCAGAGTGGATAGGTATTAAAGGCCAACAAGGCCAAAGAAACCGGCAAGAGCGCAACCGACGAATAAATGCTCAAACTTTGAATCGTGACCAACAACCCAATTGCAGGCAATACCTTTTTATGCCGTGCCGTCAACCGAATGGGTACCCGCTGAAAATAAACGATTAAGGTCACCACCACCGCAGTCACCAGGCTACGCACCAAGACCGCCGCCGTCACATTTAAACCATGATCAAACGCGATACGCGCAACGACATGATTGGCACCCATGATCAGCCCAATGAACAAGAGCGTCGCAAAGGCGGCACCCGAAATTGCGTTTGTTTTGCTAGTCACGGTCAATCAGTATCCTGGAAAGGCGCCCCTGAACGTGAAACACGCGCAGCGACTCGTTGCGCATAGAGTAGATCAAAACGATCTTCTTGGTGGCGCAAGCAAAAGTATGCCACTATTTTTATATTTGCCTTAAGATATGCCGAACTAGAGGCACTGGCTACGCATTAAAGACCAAGCCTCAAAATAAAAATTTCGGAGACCCTGGATGACGATCAAAACCGTTGCATTAATCGGTGCCGGCAATATGGGTTCGCGCATGGCGCGCTGCATTAAGCGGGCGGGCTTCGATTTAACGGTCTGTGATCAAAATCAAAGCGTACTGGATAGCTTTAGCCGAGACGGCGTGGCCGTCACCCAACACCCGCGCGACTGCGCCACCGCAGATGCCATCATCATTCTGGTGGCAAATGATGAGCAAATTCTCTCGGTCAGCGTTGGGCCAACAGGCTTTATCAACGCAATCCCGTCGCAACATCAGCCCTTAATCTGCATGATGAGCACCACCCTGCCCGCCACCTTGAAACAACTAGCGCAGCAAATCAAAAATACGCGGGCGCATTTAATTGATGCCCCTGTCAGCGGCGGGTTAGTCAAGGCAGAGCAAGGTACCTTGACCATCATGATGAGCGGAGACGATCAGGATCTAGACAAAGCAGAACCGCTCATGAAGGCCATGGGCACCGAAATTTTTCGCTGCGGCGCACTTGGGGCAGCAGAAGTCATCAAGGTCATCAACAACATGCTTGGGATTGCAAATATCTATTTGGCCGCAGAAGCCTTCGAACTTGCTGCGAAGTATGGCGTAAAAATAGAACAAATCGCCCCGATTCTGGAAGTGAGCAGTGGTCGCAATTTTATGTCGCTCGATGCTGCGATGACGCATCAACACTATCAAGCTTGGGCGCGATCTAAAGAAGCTTTTTTTTCGCTAGTCGATATCGTTAGTAAAGACCTACATCTCGCTCAAGAGCTCGCGCAAGGCGCGCAGCTGACGCTGCCGCTTTTAAACGAGCTATCGCGGCACGTAGACGCCACGGACGATATCGTATTAAATCGTTGGCAATCGGCAGCAAAAAATAATCATCCTTGAGAGAACGTACATGCCTAAAATTTTTCAAGCGCTATTGGTCACATTCACACTCGTCTGCGGCGCATCGTTCAGTACAGTTGCCCAAGACTTTCCCTCGCGACCGATCCGTATGATTGTGCCGCTTGCCGCAGGAGGCGCCACTGACGTCGTTGCACGTCTGATTGCGGACAAACTCTCAGAGCAAGTCAAACAACCTGTGATTGTTGAAAACCGTCCGGGAGCACAGGGCATGATTGGCGTCGAGGCAGTCGCGAAATCAGCACCCGATGGCTATACGATCGTCTTTGGTTCAAGCACGACGATGGCTGCAATCTCAAGCCTGTATGCAAAGTTACCTTTCGACCCCATTGACGACTTTACTGCGGTCGCCAAGGCGCTCGACAATGCGTACAACGTTTTATTGGTTCCTGCTGCCTTACCAATTCAGAATGTCGCAGAACTCATTGCCTATGCGAAAGCGAATCCAAATAAACTGAATTACGGTGCCGGTACCGCAAGCTCACGGATTTGTATCGAGATGCTGAAGGTCATGTCCGGAACTAGCATCACCTTTGTTCCTTACAAAACCTCAACTCAAGCACTTAACGACTTGATGGGCAATCAGGTACAACTGGTGTGCGAACCCACGGGCTCAGGAATGGCCTTAGTTGCAACTGGCAAGCTGCGCGCCATTGCGGTCACGGGACCTCACCGCATCGACGAGGCACCGGGCATTGCCGCAGTGGCTGAAACGCCTGGGCTCAAGGACTATGGTCACTGGTCATGGCTGGCCTTCTTTACCAGAGCAGGTGCACCTACAGCTGTGGTGGATAAGCTGAGTAATGAACTGCTGAAGGTTTTGGCAAACCCTGAAGTCGCGAGCAAAATCAAAAAGTTTGGGTTTGACGTAGTGCCTTCGGGCCCGAAAGAGCTTGCGATCTTACAAAAAGAAGCCGTCGCCAAATACGCAAAAATTGTAAAGGACGCTGGCATTATCCCTGAGTAAGCTCAGACTCAGCCTGCTCAGCGTCAGAGGGACTCGGCCTGCGTAGGCATCTTGGCGCCAACATGCTCTGTTTGGCGCTGTTTAGCCAACTCACATTGCCGCTGTCGCTCGCGTGCGCCATTTTTTTGTACTTCAGTCGTTTTATTGATGCAGCGAGGGCAACTCACCCCTTCTTCATAAAGCGGCGATTCAGTTGCACCATCCGGTAGGGGCTGACGGCAGCACCGGCACAAGGGCCGCGAGGTCTGCTGCAGCCCATGCCCAACCGAGACACGCTCATCAAACACAAAGCACTCGCCTTCCCACAGACTTTGTTCTGGAGAAATCGTCTCAAGGTATTTAAGAATACCGCCCTCAAGGTGATAGACCTCATCAAACCCTTTTGCGCGCATCAGGGCAGTCGATTTTTCACAACGTATACCACCCGTACAAAACATCGCCACTTTCGGTTTTTTACCCGTTCGCGCTTCAAGAGCCTGGGCATGATCCACCCAGGATGGCAACTCAGAAAAGGTTCCGATATTTGGATCAATCGCACCTTTGAACGTACCCAGCTCTACTTCATAATCGTTTCGCGTATCAATCAAGACAACATCAGGATCACTGATTAAAGCGTTCCAATCTTTCGGCTTGACGTAGGTCCCGGCCATCTTGGTCGGGCTAATGTCTGGTACACCCATCGTGACGATCTCTTTTTTAATCCGAATTTTCATGCGTCGAAAAGGCGGATTATTTGCCCAGGCCTCTTTGTGCTGCAGATCAGCAAACGCTGGGTCTGCGCGCAGATGTGCCAGTACCGTACGGATATCGGCCTCAGCCCCCGCTAAGGTACTGTTGATCCCCT
>JBAXLV010000304.1:0-3807 GCA_037134635.1 Alcaligenaceae bacterium | reverse complement strand
TCCTATAACCCTACAGGTTAAGACCTGATTGTTGTAGTGTTTAAGTGTCGTTCAAATAAATGTATTAAAACAATCCCAACGTCGTGATTGTTTGCCCCAACCAGATTCGTGTTGAAAGACACCCGTTGTGCTTCTTCTAAGATTGGAATGGTTCAGCACGTCTGAGCCGTTCAACAAGCTACGCTTGACGACCATAGCGAGGTGGTCCCACCCCTTCCCATCCCGAACAGGACCGTGAAACACCTTAGCGCCGATGATAGTGGATGTACATCTGTGAAAGTAGGACATCGTCAAGCTCTTCTACCCCAAACCCCCTTGTGCGCTACGCACTTGGGGGTTTGTCTTTTAAGGCGCTGAAAGCGATAAAGATTTAAAGAATTAGCCGGATATTTTTATTTTTTAATGCGAATTATTTAAAGTGATTTATTAAAAGTAATTAATTAAATAAGTTATGTATGTTATTGTTTTTAATATTTGTTTATTTAATTAAAATAAAATCGCTATCCTTGTATTCAGAGAATTTTGCTAGTCTTCAGCAGCTCTGAAGTTTCATAAAGCGGCAACCCCATCACCCCAGAATAACTACCCCGCAGATCGCAAATGAAGCCTGCGGCAAGCCCCTGTATGCCGTAGGCACCCGCTTTGCCAAAACACTCGCCACTTTGTATGTATGACGCGATTTCGTCCTGACTAAGCGCTTTAATTGTGACTAATGACTCAGACAACGCGGTGTATATCGCCCCATCTACTGAAACGACAACTGCTGTGAAAACCGTATGGGTTTGATTAGAGAGCTGCATCAAGATGCTGGCAGCGTCTTTTGCATCAGTCGGTTTACCTAAAATGGCATCACCTAAGGCCACAGTGGTGTCGGCCGCGAGTATGGGTTGACCTGCGATCTGCGCTGCAGTCGCAGCGTGTTGAGGCAAACTCAGCCATTCTGAGGCACGGTGGGCTTTATCCAAAGCGGTACGCTGCACGTAGGCTAGGGGTGTTTCATTGGCAAGCCGGGGTTCATCTGGCCCCGCAACGGGGGGTAAACGCAAGACTAGATGCCCGACGCCGATCTGAGTCAGCAATTCTTGTCGCCTTGGGCTGGCTGACGCTAAAAACAGTTGGGGTGTCAAAGAGGGAGTCTGCATTTAGATGCGGTGGTAAGGGTGGTTGACCAAGATCGACCAGGCTCGGTAAAGCTGTTCGATTAATACAACGCGTACTAAAGGGTGTGGAAAGGTCAGCGACGACAGTCTAAGCATGCTTGCACATGAGGCCTTCAGCGCTGGGTCAAGGCCGTCGGGGCCGCCAATTAATATGGCAAGAGTCTGGCTGTTGTCTTGCCAGCCCTGCAGTACAGCCGAGAGTTTTTCAGTGCTCAGGTCTTTGCCGTGTTCGTCCAAAGCAATGCGTAAGGCATTCGCGGGAATTGCGCTTTCAATTCGTTTAGCTTCAGCCGCCATCATTTGTACCGGGGTTTTGCCACTGGTACGAGGTTCGGGCTTTATTTCTTTAAGTTCGACTGCCCACTCGGCGGGTAGTCGTTTGGCGTAATCATCCCAGGCGGTTTCTACCCACGCAGGCATACGCGTTCCCACGGCGATGATGGTGATTTTCATGGCCGTGAGGGTGCCGCGACTTATCTGTTTGAACGTGCAGGTCGTGAAGAACGACTCGCGCCACGACGGCCCTCGGGTTCGTCACGGCTGCCCATTGGATCAAAGGCTGTATCGCTTGATGCCATGGCCGGGCGAGTGGATTCTGGTGAGAGTTTCAGACGCACGGGTTTACCACCCCAGACTTCTTCAAGGTTGTAATAGGTGCGAATGGCCGGTTGCATGATGTGAATCACAATATCGCCGATATCGACTAGTACCCATTCGCCAGTCTCTTCGCCTTCAGTGGCGATGACAGGCACGCCCACGCTGCGTGATTTGTCGGCAACGCTATTGGCAAGCGCACGCGTTTGACGGTTAGAGGTTGCAGAGGCAATCACTACACGATCAAACATGCTGGTGAGATGTTCGGTATTAAAAACTTTGATGTCTTGCGCTTTAACGTCTTCAAGCGCGTCGACCACTGCACGTTGCAGTTTTTGAATATCCATTATTTTTTTATTTCCTGTCAGACTGCATGCTGGCGATATAAGCCATGCTCGGTGATATACCGGCCCACAGCCTCGGGGATGAGGTCGCGGGTTGAATCGCCCCGAGCGATCCGCTGACGGATTTCGTTGGCAGAAACATCGAGGGGGTCAAAAGGTAAGTGCACCAGATGACGTTGATTTTGAGTAAGCCAAGCGTCGAGCTCGGCTGGCGCAGCTAAGGTCGAACCCGGGCGTTGAGCAACAACCAGTTGTACCTTGCTTGCGATCACTGACCAGTCGCGCCAGGTACAAAAGTTTTCAAGTTGATCGGCGCCTAGAATCCAAAAATATTCAGGCGCTTTGGGTAGCTGCGCAAGCGTCTCAACCGTATAAGTAGGGCCGGTTCGATTGATTTCTATTGGATTGACACGCAGGCCTGCGGTCTGACCAACCGCGAGCTCAAGCATCGCGAGACGATGCGTAGGCGACGCACCTAACGGTGGCCGTTGCCACGGTTGACCGGCAGGAATCAGTTGAACTTCGTCGAGACGAAGTTCAGTCAGTGCGGTTTTGGCCAACACCAAATGCGCGCCATGCACGGGATCAAAACTACCGCCGAGTAAACCAATGCGCATCAGACCCAGTCTCGCGGGGTAAGGTATTGAGAAAGTGCTGCCTCAGGTGAGCCAGCTTGTGCCTGCCAGTTGTATCGCCATGTTGCCATCGGAGGCATTGACAACAAAATCGATTCTGTTCGACCCCCTGATTGCAGGCCAAAAAGTGTACCGCGATCAAATACTAGATTGAATTCTACATAACGTCCACGCCGATAGGCCTGAAAGTCGCGTTCGCGCTCTCCAAAGGGGATCGAGCGTCGTTTTTCAACCAACGGCAGGTATGCGGGTAAAAAGGCGTCTCCCACTGAACGAAGCAAGGCAAATGAGGCTTCAAACCCGCCTTGGCTTAAATCGTCAAAAAAGATACCCCCTACGCCTCGGGTTTCATTACGGTGTTTAAGAAAAAAGTATTCATCGCACCACTTTTTATACTTTGGATAGGCCGTCGCATCGTGAGGGTCTAGCGCGTCTTTGTTAATTTGATGAAAATGTTGCGCATCCTCTTCAAAGAGGTAGTAAGGAGTGAGATCCATCCCACCACCAAACCAAAAAATATCTGCTTGCCCGCTACCTAAGGGCGCCTTGGCAATGAACATCCGCACGTTTAAATGGGTAGTGGGTATGTAGGGATTGCGGGGATGCAGCACCATCGATACACCCATGGCCTCCCAGGGTCGGCCAGCGACTTCAGGCCGATGTGCCGTAGCTGAAGGTGGCAGGGTGGTGCCCTTGACGTGGCTAAATAAAACCCCAGCGCGTTCAAATAACTGACCCCCTTCGATGAGCCTAGAGACGCCGCCACCACCTTCTGGGCGTATCCATTCGTCGGACAAAAACTGCTCGTTGCCGGCGCGCTCAAGTTCGCTGACGATGCCGGCTTGCAACCCCAACAAGTAGGTGCGTACAGAGGTAATGTTGAGTTCGGACACTATGTGGTTTTTTCTAGGGCACGCCAACCGATATCTGTTCGATATTGTGCGCCATCAAAATTGATCGATTGAACCGCTTGATAGGCACGCTGCTGCGTAGCCCGCACGGAGTCGGCCAGGGCCGTGACGCAAAGGACTCGGCCACCGGAGGTTTGTAGTGCACCATCTTTTAACGTTGTAC
>JBAXLV010000303.1:0-3816 GCA_037134635.1 Alcaligenaceae bacterium | reverse complement strand
CTACCACTCACTTGATCTTTTGTTGATCGACGACATTCAGTTTTTTTCGGGCAAAAATCGAACACAAGAAGAGTTTTTTTATGCCTTCGAGGCGATGGTTGCCCAACGCAAGCAGATCATTATTACGAGTGATACTTATCCTAAAGAGCTCTCGGGTATTGATACTCGATTGATTTCCAGATTTGATTCAGGTTTAACGGTTGCGATTGAGCCACCTGAGCTTGAGATGCGCGTTGCGATTTTATTGCGTAAAGCTGAGCAAGAGGGCGTGACACTACCTGAGGATGTTGCGTTCTTTATCGCGAAGCACTTGCGTAGCAACGTACGAGAGCTCGAAGGTGCGCTTAAAAAAGTCGTCGCGTATGCACGCTTTCATGGCCGTGAAGTCGCCACGGTAGATATATGTAAAGACGCGCTTAAAGATTTGTTGTCTGCTTCAAGTGGTCAGGTGACGGTTGAAAACATTCAAAAAACCGTTGCCGACTATTACAAGATGAAGGTCGCCGATATGTATTCAAAACGACGACCTGCCAACATTGCAATGCCGCGTCAGGTTGCAATGTACCTAGCAAAAGAGCTGACGCAAAAAAGCTTGCCAGAAATAGGCGATCTGTTTGGTGGGCGCGATCACACCACGGTGTTGCACGCAGTCAGAAAAATTACTGACCTTCGCGCGAAACAAACAGATTTTAACCATACGCTGCATGTGCTTGAACAAACTTTAAAGGGATAATCCATGCAACTTGTCCAGACCCCCCGCGATGCTTTATTAAAACCGCTATCGACCGTCGCCGGAATCGTTGAACGGCGGCATACCTTGCCGATTCTTGCCAACATTTTGGTGCGCAAACAAGCCGAACGCGTTTCATTTATTGCGACCGATCTTGAAGTGCAAATTACAACGCATGCTGATTTTGGTGTGGGTGCTGAAAGCGAGTCGTTGACGGTTGCAGCGCGTAAGCTTTTAGACATTTTGCGCGCACTGCCAGACACCGGCGATGTCAAGTTGTCAACGACCGGTGGCAAGTTAGCTGTTCAAACAGGTAAAAGCCGTTTTTCATTACAAACACTAGCGGCAACAGAGTTTCCGACGATGACACAACCCGAGCGTTGGGACGTTTCGTTGACCTTGCCGCGCAAAACGCTCAAACACCTTTTCAATATGGCGCACTTTGCCATGGCGCAACAGGATATTCGTTATTACTTAAACGGAATGTTGATGGTGTTCGAACCTGGCTTGTTACGTGCGGTCGCCACCGATGGGCATCGTCTTGCGCATAGTTCGACGCCGGTTGATGGCGTGTTAGCTAAACATGAAGTCATTGTCCCGAGAAAAACGGTTCTTGAAATGCAGCGCTTGCTTGATGAGTCGGATGAGCCGGTTACGGTCGACGTTGCACCAGGTCAGATTCGATTTTCATTTGGCCATGTCGAACTGGTGTCAAAGCTGGTTGAAGGAAAATTTCCGGATTTTAATCGAGTGATTCCCTCTAACTACACACGCCACTTCGATGTGTCGCGCGAAATTCTGCAGGGTTGTTTACAACGCGCAGCTATTTTGACAACGGATAAGTTTCGCAGTGTACGCTTACAGCTTGGCCAACACCTCTTGAAAATTTCTTCAACGAATGCCGAGCAAGAAGAGGCGCAAGAAGAAATCGACGTTGATTACGAACACGAAGCTTTAGACGTTGGTTTTAACGTCAGCTATTTGCTGGATTTTCTGGCCAACGTCAAAGCTGAAACGATTCGTTGGTCGGTCATGCCCGACGCGAACGCTTCAGCCCTTATTACCTTGCTTGACGACGAGTCGTTCAAGTACGTTGTTATGCCCATGCGGATCTAATTAATAATGTCAGAAAATACATCAGTACCCGGCCAAGCCCCTGAAGATATGGATGCTTATGGTGCCGACTCGATCAAAATGCTCAAAGGCCTTGAGGCGGTTCGTAAACGCCCTGGGATGTATATCGGCGACACATCCGATGGCACCGGCTTGCATCACATGGTGTTTGAAGTGGTCGATAACGCGATTGACGAGTCATTAGCCGGACATTGTGATGACATTGTGGTCACGATTCACAGCGACAATTCCATTTCAGTTACTGATAACGGTCGTGGTATTCCGACCGATATCCATAAAGATGACGAGTTTGCGCGAAGCGCGGCCGAAATCGTGTTGACAGAGTTGCATGCTGGCGGCAAGTTTGACCAAAACTCGTACAAAGTTTCTGGTGGTTTGCATGGTGTGGGCGTGTCGTGTGTGAATGCGCTTTCGTCTTGGCTGCGTTTAACCATTCGTCGCAATGGCCAAGTGCATCAAATGGAGTTTCGTAAAGGTGAGCGCGTTGCGCCTTTGGCAGTGACGGGTCAAACCGATAAGCGCGGCACCGAAGTTCATTTTTTAGCAGATACCGATATTTTTAATAATGTTGAGTATCACTACGAAATTTTATCTAAGCGCTTGCGCGAACTTTCGTTTTTGAATAACGGCGTGAAAATTCGCCTGATTGATCAGCGCAATGGCAAAGAAGAAAATTTTGCTTTTTCAGGTGGCGTAAAAGGTTTTGTTGAATACATTAACCGCGGTAAAACCGTTTTACACCCGAATGTATTTTCAGTCAGTACAGAATCAAACGCGGGCGGTACAGTGGTGGGTGTAGAAGTCGCGATGCAATGGAACGATGGGTATAGCGAGCAGGTGCTTGCCTTTACCAATAATATTCCGCAACGTGATGGCGGCACACATATGACAGGATTGCGCGCAGCGATGACGCGGATCTTGAACAAATATATTGGTGACAACGAAATGGCCAAGAAGGCCAAAGTTGAAACCACGGGCGATGATATGCGCGAAGGGTTGACCTGCGTATTGTCGGTAAAAGTGCCTGAGCCTAAATTTAGTAGCCAAACTAAAGACAAGCTGGTTTCGAGTGAAGTGCGCCCCGCGGTTGAAGAGGCGGTTGCGCGTACGCTTGAAACCTGGTTGCTTGAAAATCCAATCGACGCAAAAGCATTGTGCGCAAAAGTAGTTGAAGCCGCACGCGCACGTGAGGCAGCACGTAAAGCGCGCGAAATGACGCGCCGTAAAAGCGTACTTGAAGGTGCTGGCCTGCCCGGCAAGTTGGCTGACTGCCAAGAGAAAGATCCAGCACTCTGCGAACTGTATATCGTCGAGGGTGATTCTGCAGGTGGCTCAGCCAAGCAAGGACGTGATCGCAAATTTCAGGCGATTTTGCCTTTGCGCGGCAAAGTATTAAATGTTGAAAAAGCGCGCTTTGACAAACTGATTGCTAGCGAACAAATTACGACGCTGATTACGGCGCTTGGCACAAGTATTGGCCCAGACTTTAACGTTGATAAGCTTCGTTATCATCGCATCATCATCATGACCGATGCCGACGTTGACGGTGCGCATATTCGTACCCTGTTGTTAACGCTGTTGTATCGGCAGATGCCGCAGTTGGTTGAGCGCGGGTATATCTATATTGCTCAGCCGCCGCTTTATAAGATCAAGGCGGGCAAGGACGAACGGTATTTAAAAGACGAGGTTGAAGAGTCAAGTTACATGTTGACGCTTTCGCTGAAAGACGCATCGCTTGTACCGCAAGCGGGTGCTCAGGCAATTTCGGGTGATGCACTGACAGAGCTCGCCAAACAATATGTGATGGCCGATGGCGTGATTGCGCGGCTGAGTCGGTTTATGGATGAGTCGACCTTGTCTGCGATTGTTGGCGGTGCGACCGTTGAGCTCGATACGGATGATTTGGCAAAGGCCTCGGCAGTTCGTCTGCAGGCGGCCCTTGAAGATCCGTT
>JBAXLV010000302.1:0-3827 GCA_037134635.1 Alcaligenaceae bacterium | reverse complement strand
GTTTGATTGAAAAACTCTTGAACTGGCTGGATAAGTACCCGATTGTTTCAATCGAAGATCCGGTTGCCGAGGATGACACGCGAGGGATGGTTGCCTTTACCAAAGCCGCTGCGGGTCGGGTGCAGATTGTTGGCGATGATTATCTTGTCACCAATGCCAAGCTCGTTGAGCAAGCCGCTCAACAAAAAGCCTGTAATGCAGTTTTGATTAAACCAAACCAGGCCGGTACCATCACTGAAACATACGCAGCACTCAAAGCTGCACAACAAGCGGGCTATGCAACCATCGTCTCAGCGCGCTCGGGCGAAACCGAAGATGTCGCCATTGTTCACCTCGCCACAGGCTGGAATGCGGGTCAATTAAAAGTTGGCTCATTTGCGCGTTCTGAGCGCATGGCAAAATGGAATGAAGGAATTCGCGTTGAAACAACCGAACCCCATCCAGCAGGCTACGCCTGGCACGCGCTGAAACGCACTTAGCGCCTTTGCCACCAGACCAGCCCTGCACCACTCACAATAATGATCAGCATGCCGAACATTGTGAGATCGTCAGGGATGTGTCCGAAGAACAAAAAAGATACCAAGGATGCAAAGACGATCTGCGCGTAACTAAAGGGTGCAAGCATAACGACAGAGCCGTGCCGATACGAATAGGTCAATAGTAGGTGACCAATGGTGGCGATCGCACCGCCGACTAACATCAGCATAAAATCATAGAGTGTGGGTGTTTGCCAAAAATACCAAACCAGCATACTCATGATGGCAGTACAAAATAAGCCGGTAATAAAGTTCGTCGAAACAATATGGTCTGTCGTCAGTAGCCGACGCGTCAGTAACTGATAAATCGCCATACTGAAAGCCCCTGTTAAGGGCAAAAAAATCGCTGGTGTAAATAAGGCACTGCCTGGTCGCACGATGACTAACACCCCAACCAAACCGCTACCGACAGCCACCCACTGTCCAACTGTAATTTTTTCTTTCAGAATTTTTCCGGCGAACCAAGTGAGCAGCATCGGTGATAAAAACACCACGGCTGTGGCCTCGCCAATTGGCACGTATAGCAAACCGATGACAAAGCTCACACTCGCCGCCAACATGCACGCGCCTCGCGCCAGTTGCAACTTAAGCTGTTTAGTATGAAAAATTGTTAAGCCCATGCGCGGCCCAAACACTGCTGCCGTCAAGCTAATCTGAATGAAAAAACGCATCCACACGACCAAAATCGGTGAATAGAAAAGTGTCAGATACTTAGAGATGCCATCTTGACTCGAGAACAACATACACGAGATCAAGATCAGCAAAATGCCGTACAGCGGGCGTTGTGGGGCGTTCAAATGCGGCTTCAGCAAGGAGTGTGCTTCTAAATCATTGATATTGAATGATTTATTAATGCACGTTGACTGCTATGTTAACCGCAATTACAGGTAAGTTTTACTTAACATTACCTGACGCCCTGCACTATTTAATGTTCGCAATGACGGCCTGCGTAATCTCAGCGGTATTACTTTTACCCCCAAACTCAGCCGGCCTGACAATGTTGTTCCCAAACGATATTTCAACACTACGTTGAATTGCTAGCGCCCCATCCAACAAACGAGGGTCATCGTGGCGATCACTCAACCACTCGAGCATCATCGCCACAGACAGAATCATTGCGGTTGGATTCGCAATGCCTTTGCCCATAATGTCGGGTGCGGTACCGTGGGCTGGCTGAAACAAACCGTGATCGTCACCGATATCCCCAGAGGGAGCCATTCCCATACCGCCGACTAATCCCGCAATCAGATCAGACAAAATATCACCAAACATATTTTCAGTGACTAAGACGTCGTAAGCCCAAGGCTTGAGGACCAAATTTAACGCCATGGCGTCAACATAAGCGCTATCTGTTGTGATTGCAGGAAATCGCTTCGCGCATGATTCAAAAATCGTACGCCAGAACGCCATTGACTGAAAAACATTGGCCTTATCAACGCTGGTGACATGGCCGGACCCGCCTTTCTTTTTACGCAGTTCGGCTAATTTCAATGCAAAGTCACACACGCGTGTCGTGCCCGCTCGAGTGATTTTCATTGTGTCGTACACCGCTTCGTCACCCTCGGCACGACCTCGCCCTCGAGAGTAAAAAAGACCTTCTGTATTCTCGCGAATCAAGACCAAATCGATCTTACTGGCCAAGGGATTTGACAGTGGCACCGGCAAGCCCGGAAACGTGCGAATAGGACGCACCCCTGCATATAGATCCAAGGCAAAACGAATATCGAGCTGTGGAATAATCTCAGTGCCGTCTGCACCTCGCACGTGCGGCAACCCCATCGCACCAAACAAAATCGCATCAGCCGCACGGCAGGCAGCTAACGTACTCTCAGGCAAAGACTCGCCTGAATCAAGATAATGCTGCGCCCCAGCGGGATAGGTGCGTGTATCGAACATCACACCAATCTTTTTTTGAATAGTCTCTAAAACAGCCAGAGACGCGCTCATCACCTCACGGCCAATACCGTCTCCTGGCAGTACCGCGATTTGATATTTTTTTTTCATATGAATACCGACTGTATTAATTGGGGATTCGATACACTCGAATGGCGTTATCTGCAAAGAGCTTTTGCTGATCAGCCAACGAAAGATGGGCAACCGCTCGCTTGAATTGCGTAAAAACGTAATCCCAACTTCCTTTTAAGCTATCCACCGGAAAGTTCGATGCAAACATACAACGATCGACCCCGAATAAATCAATCACCTCTTTGATGATCGGACCATTTTCTTCAAAGGTCCATGGGCGATCTGCGACGCAAAGCCCTGAAATTTTGCACGTAACATTAGCCTGTTTTGCGAGGGCTTGCATCCCCTTACGCCACCCAGCCATCGAGGCTTCATCACGATGCCAGGGGTATCCGGTATGGTTGAGTACCATTGGCAACTCAGGTAGCTGGGCGGCCACTTCAGCGCCCTCTTCCAGATGCCACCAAGGCAGTCTCAAATCAAGCGAGAGCTTGTATTTTTGTAAGAGTTCTAAACCTTTCAGCCACTTCTGATCTTGCATACTTCGTGGCTGACCGCGCACACTGTCGCCCGGTTTAGCGCCAATGATTGGCTTGGTACGAATCCCACGCACTAACTTGAACGAGGCTTGCTGTGCAAGAATTTCTTCGGCATTGGGCGTATCCACCCAAGCATGCGCCACAATAACGCTTGGCAGACCATAGGTTTCATTGACCTTTGTGAAAAATTCAGTCTCTGGCACTTGCTGATTGCGATCACACTCAGCCTCGATGGCAACTGAGCCAATCAAGTTATGCATCGCCGTAGCCCGTATATATTCCGGCGCAAGATAAGAGCGCATAAAGGCAGAGTAATTACCAAGCCAATTGTGCTCTGGCTTAACTAACCAGTGATAATTAATTGGGCCTGCAAGGTCCCACAGATGAAAGTGGGCATCGACAATTTTAAGTTTGGCCTGTTCCTGCTCTAGGTCGCTATATTGATGAGCGTTTGCAAAAGCATTGATAATTTTCAAATTAGAGTGCATGGCCCTACCCGCCTTATAGTGTCAAATATTGGGACTTTACGCTTTCAACTTCGGTCTTGAACTTGGCAATCGGTGCGTCATACACAATTTGACCTTTGGCCATCACAAACATCTGATCTGCGATACGCTCAGCCAAATTCAAATTTTGCTCAATTAGGAGTAACGATACACCTTCGTTTTTTAACTGAATAAACACGTCAACCAGTTCACGGACGATCTTTGGGGCCAAGCCTTGCGAAGGTTCATCGAGCAGCAGAAGTTCGGGATCGCTCGCCAAGGCGCGCGCAATGGCAACCATC
>JBAXLV010000301.1:0-3834 GCA_037134635.1 Alcaligenaceae bacterium | reverse complement strand
CCTGGGCTTTAAAGTCGCTGTGCATACCGCCGGCATATACCCTCAACGCCTATTGGAAGCACTGCCAAGCATCGACTGGGTGGGTCTTGATATCAAGACAACGCCAGAGGCCTATGCCGAGCTGACGGGTCGCCAAAGAAGTGCTGAACCCGTACATCACTGCCTGAACACGCTCTTGGACTGGAAAGGGACGTTCGAATGTCGAACAACCTGGGACCCTGTTTGGCTAACAGAAACGGCTTTACTTGATTTGGCGCAAGGCCTTTCTGCGCGAGGTGTGCGGAAATATGCTGTACAACGCTCGCGCAGCTCAGCACATCAGTTGCCCGCCTCAGAAATAAGCCTCGATGCTCAAATTCGGCTAAGAGGCCTATTTGAAACGTTTTCTTATAGGTGAGTCTTTATGACCAAGCAACTTGATATTCGTGAACTATTGGTTCGCGCACCCTTATTTGCCTCACTGAATCGCAATTGGTGCGAGATCTTAGCCAACTCCGCCCAAGTACATCGGGTTCTAAAGAATCAATTTCTATACCGCAGAGGCGATGCTGCTACTGGAATTTACCTTGTCGCAGTCGGTCAGATTAAAGCCTCAATACCGGTCCCACGCAGTCGTCACGGCAAGGTAATTGAAATGTTCGGCCCGGGAGACTCCTTTGGCGAGACGCTCATGTTACTGAATCATCCGCACATCGTTGACGCGCAAGCACTTGATGACAGTGTTGTGATTTGGCTAGACAAACGGGACATTGAACAGGTTCTTGCAATTGAGGCCGAATTTGCGTTGCAAATGCTGAAAAACGTTTCTCGTCGGTTTGAAACGCTCTTGCATGACATCGAAACGGTCAGTACGCATAACGCAAGCGAGCGTGTTGCTGAATATTTATTAAAGCAACCGCGAGAAGGCACACAGACTCAGCTTAAATTTAGCAAATGCCTGATTGCCTCACGCTTAGGCTTACAAGCTGAAAGTCTATCGCGTGCGCTGCAGCGGCTCTCCAAAGATCAATTAATCTCTGTTCATGGCTCACATGTCGAAATTTTGAATGAACAGGGCTTGCAGCAGCTCAATCATACAGGCCACTAGCCCACCAAAGTCGGTAGCTTATGAAGGATTAGCCGAGAGCCCATGTTCGACCGCGTAGATAGCCGCCTGCACGCGATTATTCAGTTCTAACTTTTTCAAGATACTTTGCAGGTGGATTTTGACGGTACTTTCAGCAACATCAAGTTTTCGAGCGATTTCCTTATTAGACAACCCCAGCGACAGTTGCGCTAACATTTCGCGTTCACGAGGAGTCAGTTTTTTGCTATTACTCTCAGTGGGCGCTTGAACTCGCCGAAAACTAGCTACCAACTTTGCTGTCATCTCAGGTGAAATGACAGCATCGGCCTGCATCACAGAGCGCAAAGCCTGCAGTAAATAATCCGCATCAATATTTTTTAGTAAATAACCCGCTGCACCCTTTTTGAGTGCAAGCGCGAGGTCTTCTGCATCTTCAGAGACAGTCAGCAACACGACATGACAAGCTGGCCGATCTTGCAAAATCAGACCGATTACATCCAATCCCGACAATCCTGGCATATGCAAGTCTAAAAGAACGATATCTGGTTTGAGTTCCTTGGCCCGCTTAACAGCCTCGAGGCCATCAGAGGCCTCGCCCACAACTTCGAAATCCAGATTTCGCTGCAATAAAAGACGAATGCCACTCCGAAAAAGTGTGTGGTCATCCACCAGCAGAATGCGAATTGTCTTTTTATCCATCAAGCGGCCACACGTGCTTTCTGCTCTAGTCGCAAAGCGATCTGTGTTCCTGCTGAACCGCTCAATACCTCTAGAGATGCGCCGAGTCGCGCAGCGCGTTCTCTCATGATTGTGATACCGACTTGCTGCTCTTTGCCGACAGCAGTCCAGGCGAATTCAAATCCACAACCGTCATCTCGAATATTTAACTCAAAATCCTGCTCGTTATAGATCGTGATGTGCACCTGATTCGCTTTAGCGTGCTTTCGAATATTAGATAACGCCTCTTGCGCAATGAATAAAAGTTGTAATTGTTGCTCTGGCGGCAAGGGCGCGCCCTGCCCCTTCGACTCAATCACGACAGGTATCGCCGTTTGTCGAGTAAAGCGATCGGCCGCCTGTTGCAACGCCTGCGTCAAATCACCAGACTCAAGTTTGATTCTAAAATTCAACAATAGCTCGCGTACATCATCGTAACTTTCACGCAACCCCGCTTGAATCATTTGTAAACTTTCAGTAACCTCCCCATCCTCTTTGCGTCGCAATGAATCTTCAAGCATTTGCACCTGCAGCTTCAAGAAATTCAATCCCTGGGCAATTGAGTCGTGAAGGCCTTGCGCAACCAGATTGCGCTCTTGAGATACGGCCAGTTCGCGCGTTCGTGCAAGAAGTCTCTGGTTTTCAATGGCGACACCGAGGTGCTGGCCGACCGAATCGAATAGCCGTCGATCATCCCCAGAAAACTCGCGTGGGCTTACAAAATGCAAGGTGTAGCTACCTAGTGTCTCTACGCCATTCGTAATCTGCGCAATGGCGATCGAATTAAACCCCTCCTCGCGACATAAATAGCGCTGCTCAACAGGCAATCTCCTAAAATCATGCAGTTGAGTCTCGCCCGTTGCCACCGCTTCACCACATAAACAATCACCTGCGTGCACACACTGTTCTTCTTGTACAAACGCAGCAGACAGGCCTTGATGCACCGTCAGATGTAGGTTGTTCTGTCGAGGATCCAGAATACGTACGGTTCCACCATCTGCGCCAAAATATTCGACTAACTTTTTCAAGAAGCCCTGACACCGCGACTCGAGTTCGCCAGGATGACTCAGGTATGAAGAAAAATCATATAACGTACTCAGTGCACGATTTTGCTGGGCAAGCTCTAAGGTTTTTTGCGAGACACGTTCTTCGAGTTCTCCGTAAAGCGCCTTGAGTTGAGCTGCCATATCATTAAAGCCCGATGCAAGCTCACCAAATTCGTCACGTCCTTCGACTGGAACTTGTACCGAAAAATTTCTTGCTGTCATCTGTCCAATGCCTGCTTGCAACGCTTGTACTGGTCGGATTACCCAGCCATACAGCAGGTAGATAATTGCAATACTCCCAACCAACATCAACACGATTAACGCCATTTGCGAACCACGTAAGTAGGTGGTGGTTCGGCTATTCTCAAGCTCAATCTGATACACCAATCGATCGACTTGCTCGACAAACTGAGGCAACGCTAGCAAATAAGTCGAAATCAACCGTGGCCGATCCTGCTCGCCATTTATAAGGCCCTGCAGAGCGGGTTCCATCTCGACGCCCCAGAATGCGTTCATTCGCACGAATTGCTCTTGTACCAATTGACTACTTGGCAAACGCAGTGGACGCTGCGGATCGCCGATTTGTAAGTTTGATAGCGTTTGACCCAGACGTTTTGATTGCGCACGCATCAAATCGGGATCCGCTTGAGCTGATATGCTTGATTGGCTGAGGGTCAAACCCAGGCGCACGGACTGCATGCGCAGGCTACCCGTATCGTTGATGGCTGCCGCCGCACCCTCGAGGGCCCACGACAGCCATAGCGTCCCAAGTACCATCGACAAACCAAATACTAAGCCCGCCAGCGACACCGAAACCAGCCGAACACCAAGCTTGTAGTTGCGTCCGATTGAAGGGGGCCAAGCGATTGCCAAACGGGTATCTCCTGAAACCTATCAACGCGGCGCAAGCCATCGTGCGAGGGTGACCCATTATCACCGATGCAGCCTCTGGCAGGTGACTATTCGAGCTTTTCTAGTTCGAAAGAACTATATCGCCCTGCTCAT
>JBAXLV010000300.1:0-3847 GCA_037134635.1 Alcaligenaceae bacterium | reverse complement strand
TACGTGCGATCAAGTCTGCAGGCCCTCCCGGGGTATAAGGCACCACAAGACGTATCGACTTGCTTGGATAGTCACTCGCATGAGTCACACTGCAAACCACAAGTGCGGCAAGTAGTAATGTGCCTCTTACAGACTCTTGAGTTTTTTTGATCAATACGCGCACTGGTCTCCCCTTTTTATCTCTTGATTTTTTTATTTGTTAAAACAAGCAGCTTTCGAGACAGCCGACGACTACGAACATGGCCTAAGACTTTCCCAATTCTTGGGTAACTGAATCTTCTTTGCGACGGTAAAACCTCTGATCCCGTTGTGTGAAAATACATACGCATTCGTTCTGAGCGGATCACCGCTCACGACCACCATAAAATGATCTGGCGAAAAAACAATTGGCACGAGTCGTTGAGGATCGTCGGATTCGGCAAAGACCTTAGGAATAAGTCCTTTGGTAACTGCATCAACGAGTGTTGAATAGCCTTGATCCATCCACGTCAAAACGTATCGTTCAAATTCCCAAGCCGTTATCCGTACATGATCGAAAAGATATTGTTTAAGATCTGCCTTCGACCAACCCGCCTTGGCAACCGTTTCAGCCAACACTGGCGTGAGCAGTAAAAGCGGTCTTAGCTTGCCATGCCCAGAGCCCATCGTGAACGTCAACTGCCAACTGTGCTCTTTGAGAATCCGGTCGGCAATATAGGGCAGGAGCGTCTCGGGTGTCGAACCAGAAACACTCGCAATCACGTTACCCCCAGAATACCGTCCGATGGTCACGACGTTGTCGCCGGTCGCGAAACCCATATCGACGGATTGTGGTTCCCACCCAATCGCCGCCACGGCATCCTCGTTTTCTGCCAAAACGACGCGCCAAGTCCCGCCAAACGTTCCTTTGTCAGTTGTGCCGTGCTTAAAGCCCGCTACGTTGCGCAAGTATAGGCGCCAAAAACGACCAATCGACGTATTAGCCCGCACACCGTCGCGCATGGCGCCTTGCTCATAGTTAAATCCCAATTGCTTAATGATGGGGCCGTTCAAGATGATCAGTGTTTCGGACCCGGGGGTGTTACCGCTATGTTCGACACCATAGGCAGGGTCGGACATCGCCTCTACCAGCGCCATGAGCACAGGCATGTATTCGGGTAAGCAACCAGCCATGACGCCGTTGACCGCGATGTTCCATGGGGTGGCGCGGCGATCGTCAGGCAGCATGATTGCTAGGGTTTCGAAAGGATCTCGATCCGTAAACGCCAGAAACTGTTTTACCTTCTCGAGAGTCGGCGGAACAATTGGTAGCCCATCACTCCAGCCCTGAGCGTAAAAATATTCGTTAACCCGATCGAAGGTTCCTGTGAATACACAATCGCCAGAGCGCGCTTCCGCTGTGTCCGCTGTCTGGTCTAACGTGCGCAATAAGCCCTCAACCACTTGTGCAAGCGCCGACTGACGTACGTTATGGCGAATTTCGTCGGGTGATTGAACACCGGTGTGACCAGGCATTACGCTTAGCGGTAAAGCCGCAAAGCCCAGTCCTCGCGACGTCGCTTTCGCCTGCCTAGCGAAGCCTTCGCAGACGATCGTCACGGCCGGAATACCGGCCTTTTCGCAAGCTGCACTCACCCGCAACACGGCGGGTGTGCAGCTACCTCAGCATCCCATCCCTGACAGCGCGGCATCGACACCTAGACCCCTCAAGCGGGCACCAAGGCCTGCAATGATCTGCTTTTCATTCTGACCGTGGGTGTTGCCAAATTCATCCCAATGCACAAACTCCACGCTCGGAAACTGCTCTTTCAGGGCTAGCGATAGCTCCTCAAAAACAACATCACCGTTAAACATATAGTCCCAAAGCAAGGCAACCTTCTTGCCCGCTAGACTTGAGACGCGCGGCGCTAACGCCTGAGCAGAAGAACTTCGCTCTCCACATGGCCACAACGCCTCGTAATGATCAGTTACCAAATTTTTCATGACCATACTCCTTCTGAATGAACAGCAAATGCGACGGCTATCATGTCTTTGCATACCCCTCGCGACTCAATCCAACACATCGCTGCAAAAACGGCGTTTTGAATCTCACATTCGTCATGAATACCTTAATCCATCGTCACGCCGATCTCACGAACGATGGCGCCCCAGGTATCAAACGACGACTGTAGTGTTGCCTGAAATGTTGGAAGAGACGTTTCCAGCGCATCGAGTCCCACGTTGACCATACGCATTTGGGTATCTGGATCGCGCAAAATTGAAGCGATATCTTCGTTGATCTGACGAACGAGTGCTAGGGGCATATTTGCCGGTCCAAACAGGCCAAACCAAGAAGAGATCGAAAGAGGAAGCCCCGCCTCGGTCAAGGTTGGAACGCTAGGCAACAGCCTAGATCTCTTTTCTCCAGTCGTGACGACACCCCTGATCATTCCGCTATTGACTTGCGGCGCGATCGACGCAATCGTCACAACTAGGCCATCTAGCCGTCCGCCCATCACATCAAACGCCGCCTCAGGGGCACCTTTGTACCCAATCGTGGTCCATTGCGCTTTTAATGCCTTTTCAATGAGGGCTCCGGCAAGGTGAGAGGTTGAGCCGGCAACAGCACCCATCGCAAATTGCTGCTGCGCTGAGAGCTTTTCCTGTGATAGTCTTTTATAGTCGTCAAACGTCTTGACGGATGAATCTTTGTTAACCACCAAAACAAACTCGAAAGACGCTAAGCTCGCCAAAGCCGTGAAGTCTTTGATAGGATGAAAGGGTAATTTTTTGTATAAGCCCGCGTTAATTGCCATGGGTCCGTCGCTAGCGACCATCAGAGTGTAGCCGTCGTTAGCAGCCTTCGAAACGAACAGGGCACCAATATTACCGGCAGCACCCGCTTTGTTTTCAACCACAACGGGTTGCTTCCATCTCTCGGCAAGCTTTGTAGCAATCAGGCGGCCCAAAACATCGTTACCGCCGCCCGGCGTGTTCGGCACAATAATTTTTACCGCTTTGTCCGGATAGACTTGCGCAGCCGTGGGCACGACGACGGACAGAGCAACGCAACATATCCATAAGCTAATTAAGACTTTTCGCAACATACAAAACTCCTTCGGGTGGTCAGGACTTGTAATGCCGTTACTACATCTGCTGCAGATTTCGGACTCACTCACTCAAATTAAGCGTTTGTTTCGCGGTGGTAAACATCGTCCGTTGGCCGGCAAGATACTCTGCATACTCTTTGGGATCCAGCAAGGCGATCTGTGCGCCCATCGAACTTAGGCTATCGCTCATTTGAGTCTGATATTTTTCACTCGCTTTTTTAGCCGCTAGGTAGATCGCGTCAACGACTTCTTTAGGGGTATCTTTAGGTGCAGAAATCCCATACAACGCGCGGCTTTCAATTTTGTAGCCAAGCTCTTTTAAAGTGGGTACGTCTGGAAACGCGATCAAACGCTTGTCGCCAAAGACCGCAAGAGCACGCAAACTGCCCGAACGTACGTGGGCTAAAGCAGGGCCAACTGCGGCAGAGGACAGTTCAACATGCCCACCAAGCAACGCCGTTACCGCTGGGCCGCTGCCCTTCTCTGGGATGTGCGTCCATTCAATCCCGGCCTCTTTCGCAAAAATCTCAGCAACTAAATGCGTGACACCCATCGCACCCGAGGTGGTGTAATTGATTTTTTTAGGATTCTTTTTAGAATAGTCGATCAGTTCTTGCATGGTTTTCCATTGCGAATTTGCTTTCACGACCAGAATAAAGCCCCCCTCGGATAAGGATGCGATAGGCGCAAACGATTCGGTTGAATACTTAACCTCTTTGTTAAAAGTTGGCACGACCACAATCGACCCTTGCGAGGTACCGACAAGCGTGTAACCATCA
>JBAXLV010000299.1:0-3875 GCA_037134635.1 Alcaligenaceae bacterium | reverse complement strand
GCCAACGGACGATGTTTACCACCGCGAAACAAACGCTTAATTTGAGTGAGTGAGTTTAGATACTTTCTGGTAGCGGTTGTTGCCTCTGCTCAATGGCAGCGCTTCAACGCTACGCAGTGTCTACCACGCGGTCGCGCCGCTATCCACCATCATTAAGTGACCAGTGATCCGTTTGGATTCATCTGAAGCAAGAAACAAGGCCGTTGACGCAATTTCGTCGGCTTGAATCAAACCCATTAAGTGCGAAGAAACCTCTGGCCGCTTGTGTCGATTACGCGGATCAAACGTTGGATGGCCAGGGCTATTTTTTAAAAAGTTTCTAAGACGTTCGGTATCGACCGCACCGGGTGCAATCGCATTGACTCTAATGTTATGTGGGCCGTATTCGACAGCCATTGAACGCGTTAAAGAAATAATCGCACCTTTAGCTGCCGTATAACAATCGCGACCTGCGGTGCCGACCACGGCGACATACGACGAGGTGTTAATCACTGAGCCGCCACCGCCTTTGATAATGACGGGTATGACATGCCGAGATGGTAAAAAGGTGCCAAACAAATCTAGCTTGATCGCTCGCCAAAACTCGTCAATTTCAACATCAGTGACCGAGCCGTCGTGCGATGTTGATCCCCCAACGTTGTTATAAAGAATGTCGATGGTTCCGTAATGAGCCACGGTTTGTTGAACCATTTCAATGACAGAGCGGTCGTCGGTGACGTCGCACTTAATGAACAGAGCGTCTTGGCCGCGAGATTTAATTTCGTCAACGACCGCCTGTCCATTTTTTTCGTTGATTTCGGCGACGACGACCTTGCCTCCTTCGTTTGCAAATAATCTGGCAGACGCTGCGCCAATTCCGGTTCCCGCGCCTGTTATGACTGCAACCTTTCCTTTAATTCGCATGTCTGCTCCTTCTTCATATTTATTTTATAGATTGGTCGATATTGCACAGCCTCGCTTGGCGAGGCAGTGCTCGATCATTCACGCTCGCGCCTAATTGCTCCGCAAATAAGTCTTACTCGTCGCGAACATTCGCTTCTTTAATAATCCTGCCCCATTTGGCCAAATCTTTTGCCACGAGCTCATCCATCTGCGCCGGCGTCATTGGCATCATGTCATAGCCATCAACTTGAATGCCTTTAATAATTGCCAGATCCTTCATCACTTCGTTAAAGGCAGGAACGATCTTGGCCATCACCTCGGCGGGCAGGCCTTTAGGGCCAACAATGCTAAACCAGATCGCAGCGTCAAAACCTTTGTAGCCAGACTCGTCAAGGGTGGGCACATTAGGCAGCATGACACTGCGTTTAAGCGACGTAACGGCCAGGGGTTTCAGTGCACCAGCTTCAATTTGTGTAGCGGCTGAACCCAGTGACGAGAATAAAAATGGTACATGTCCGCCTAGCACTTCAACCACAGCAGGGTTGCCGCCTTTGTAGGGAACGTGGGTGATATTTAGGTTCTCAAGTTTGTTCAGTTGCTCGCCCGCTAAATGCCCGACACCGCCAATCCCCGAGGTGCCGTAGCTCCATTTTGAAGGATCTTTCTTGGCTAACGCGATGAGCGTTTGAATATCTTTAGCAGCCGAATCTGGGCGCACCACAATCACGGTGCCGCCACCCGCGATCATTGCCACAGACGTGAAATCTTTAAGGGGATCGTAGGCGAGTTTTCGCATATTGGGCAAAATCACCATGGGCCCTGAATCGGTGATGTGCAAGGTATAACCATCGGGATCAGCCTTGGCTGCGATGTCTAGCGCAATCGCGGCGCCCGCACCCGGACGATATTCCATAATGAAGGGCTGCCCAATGATCTTTGAGACCCGCTCTGCGATAGGGCGTATCAGCTTGTCGGCTGCGCCGCCAGCGGTGTAGCCGATGATCATCTTGATGGGTTTATTTGGATATTGTGCGGTCGCTTGCTGAGGGAGGACGGCAAGACCAACGAGCGCCAGACCAAGTGCAAGTGTTTTTTTAAAACATGTCGAGATTATTTTCATGAGATTCTCTGTTAATGAATGATTTAAAAAATACGCTTAAGCTTCAGAAAACACTTGTTCGGGTTTGACCATGCCTTTGACTTCAACGGCATTGCCCGAGGGATCCAAGACTAAAAATACATGTTGTTCGCGCGGTGTGCCAATAAAGATATGATCGGGCTCCATGGCGAAAGGCGTATTTGCAGCGCGCAAGGCTGCCAGCATTTTTTGATATACATCACTTTGTACAATGACACCAAAGTGCCTGAGGGGATAGGGATTCTTTCCGATGTTGACCGATTTGTGCGAGGCCTCAAGAGGCGATAGCTGTGCGACCAAGTGGTGGCCATAAAAATCAATATCAGCACGATCAGCGATCACGCGCGTCACGCGGCAACCTAACAGGTCTTGATAAAAGGTCACTGAGGCAGCGATATCGCTGACTGGGATCGAAAGGTGAAGGGTGGCTTTAGTCATGAAAACAATCCAAAATCAGAACGGCTCAAGCATAATGCAATATTGAGTATTCGAGGCGTTTGAGCACAATATGCAGCCCCAGGATCTAGAAAAACTAGTGACTTGGAAGATGCCCTTTGGCAAGCATCAGGGCAAGCTTTTAGCCGACTTGCCGGGCAATTATCTGAATTGGTTTGCGCGCGAAGGGTTTCCTGAGGGCGAGATTGGGCGCTTGTTGCAGTTGATGCAAGAAATTGACCATAACGGCCTGAAAGGCATTTTGGCGCCTCTGCGTGCGGGTGGTCGTTTGCCACCCGCTATATTTTAGGCAGCAGGGGCAAACAACTTATCGTAGGCTGCCAGCAAAGTTGTATGCATGGGGCTGCCTTGCATATCAGTGCCTAAGGTTTCCAAACCAAAAAAGCGTTCTTCACCCGCAATCAACGCGCGTGCCTGGCAGAGCGTTTCGTTACCAAACATTAGACCTAACGCGCGAAGATAGGGATCGGTCTCTTCAAGATTTAATAGAGTTTCAACGCAGCGATATACCAAACGGCGCGCAGGGTTCATTTGTTTGTAATGATGAATCCAGTCACAACCCTCAAGCGCCGCATCGATGTCGTTGATCGCAAGCGCTAACAGGGTTTTTAGTTCGCCAATACGCAGTTCTTTCCAGGTCGATCCGTTGGGTGTGGCTAAACCCAAGATCTCCCACAAGGGGCGCTCGTCGTTTAAATTCAAGGTTTGTAACTCTGCTAAGAGTTCAGTGCACTCATCGTCAGTCAAATCATGCAGCCTGACCAATTGCGGGCGAATCTGATTACCGATGCTGTTGTTCTCCCAGTCAAGATCACCCACGGGGTAGATCTCTGACATGCCGGGCACTAAGATACGGCAAGCGTAGGCACCTTGCTCGGCAAAATCCGAAACGTAAAGTTCAAAGCCTTCTGCGTGCACAGCATTGCATAGCCATTGATAATCTTGCTCGGTGGTGGTGCTGAAGTTCCAGTCGACAAAATCGTAGTCAGGTTCGTCGCCCATAAAGTCCCACGCAATCACGCCACTTGAATCCACAAAATGAATTTCAAGATTGGCCACGGCATTGATCTCATCCATATCAAAGCCAGGCTCAGGAAAATTCTCTAACGCCTCGAGCGCACGGCCTTGTAGTAATTCAGTCAACGCGCGTTCAAGTGCAATTTCAAAACGAGGATGTGCGCCGAAGCTTGCAAACACGCCTTGGTCTTTGGGATGAATCAACGTGACGTTCATGACAGGGTACTTGCCACCCAACGAGGCGTCTTTGACTAAGATGCCAAAGCCCGCATCGCGCAGGCCTTTGATGCCAGCCTGGATGCCAGGGTAACGCGCGATCACGTCGTCAGGGACTTCAGGCAGACACAGGCCTTCACTGATGATTCGGTATTTGATGTGGCGC
>JBAXLV010000298.1:0-3880 GCA_037134635.1 Alcaligenaceae bacterium | reverse complement strand
AACCTGCCATGAACGTACCAAAGATTAACGATTAATAACTGGGTCAACGCACGAGCCAGCCTCTGTTACTTTAGCATAACCCGGCTCGGCAGCAGGCGCCTCGTCAGGCAGTGGCGTCAACGGATTCACCAAAGCAACTTCTAAAACTTTATCAATCCAACGTACCGGAATAATTTCAAGTTGATTTTTGACATTATCTGGAATTTCCGTCAGATCCTTAACGTTTTCTTCAGGGATCAATACCGTCTTAATGCCTCCGCGATGTGCAGCCAACAGTTTTTCTTTCAAACCTCCAATCGCAAGCACCTCACCCCGAAGCGTAATTTCGCCCGTCATCGCAACATCCGCACGCACTGGGTTTTGCGTCAACGCTGAGACAATCGCCAGCGTAATCGCGATGCCGGCAGAGGGCCCATCTTTCGGTGTAGCACCCTCTGGAAAGTGCACGTGAATATCCCGCTTTTCAAAGATACTGTCGGCGATACCCAGGCGACGCGCCCGCGCCCGCACTACGCTGCGCGCAGCCTCGACCGACTCTTTCATGACATCGCCGATTGACCCGGTACGCTGAATCACGCCCTTACCGGGCATATCAGCCACTTCGATTGTGAGCAAATCGCCGCCGACCTCAGTCCAGGCCAAGCCATTGACTTGTCCGATCTGATTTTCTTTCTCGGCCATGCCAAACGTAAACCGACGTACGCCCAAATAATCGTTTAGATTTTCAGACGTCACAACCACCTTCGCAGGTACGGCTTTTGACTTCTGCAACTTAAGCGCTTCGCTGTCAGCCAATAATTTTTTGACAACTTTACGACAGATTTTTCCGATATCACGCTCAAGAGAACGCACACCTGCTTCACGTGTGTAATAACGAACAATGTCACGCAACGCTGACTCTTCGACCGCGAGCTCTTCAGCTTTTACACCGTTGTTTTTCATGACCTTAGGTAACAAGTGGTCAGTCGCGATATGAATTTTCTCTTCTTCGGTATAGCCCGATAAGCGAATCACTTCCATCCGATCTAACAACGCCGCAGGAATATTCAAGGTGTTACTTGTTGCCACGAACATCACATCCGACAAGTCAAAATCGACTTCCACGTAATGATCTTGAAACGTGTGGTTTTGTTCTGGATCAAGCACCTCTAGCAGCGCCGAAGCTGGATCGCCTCTAAAATCCATCCCCAACTTATCAATCTCATCTAACAAGAATAAGGGATTGCGAACTGCAACCTTAGACATATTTTGTAATATCTTGCCGGGCATTGAACCAATATAGGTGCGACGATGCCCGCGGATTTCAGCCTCATCGCGTACCCCACCAAGTGCCATGCGGATAAATTTGCGATTCGTGGCTTTTGCAATCGACTGCCCAAGAGAGGTTTTACCCACGCCAGGTGGACCCACCAAACAGAGGATAGGCGCTTTAATTTTATCGACACGTTGCTGCACTGCTAGATATTCGAGAATACGTTCTTTAACTTTTTCTAAGCCGTAGTGATCGTCGTCCAATACGCTTTCTGCGTTTGGAATTGAATGATTGACCTTGCTCTTTTTGCGCCAAGGCAAATTAATGACAGTATCAATGTAATTACGCACAACGGTGGCTTCGGCCGACATCGGAGACATCAACTTAAGCTTCTTGAGCTCGCCGTCCACCTTCTTTTTCGCATCTTTAGGTAGAGACGCGGCGTTAATTTTCTTTTCAAGCTCTTCGATGTCGGCACCCTCTTCGCCTTCACCAAGCTCTTTTTGAATCGCCTTGACTTGCTCGTTCAGATAATAGTCGCGCTGGCTCTTCTCCATTTGCTTTTTGACACGCCCGCGAATGCGTTTTTCGACTTGGAGAATATCGATTTCAGTTTCGAGCTGCGCAAGCAAGGCCTCGAGGCGTTCAGATGTCGAGATAACCTCTAACATTTTTTGCTTCTGCTCGAGTTTGAGCGGCAAGTGTGCAGCGATCGTGTCAGCTAAACGCCCGGCATCATCGATACCCGCAAGTGAGGTCAAAATTTCTGGTGGGATTTTTTTATTCAGCTTGACGTACTGCTCAAACTGCCCAACGATCGCACGCCGCAGGGCCTCGGTCTCGGCGCTTACCGCCAAATCCGGAGCAATCGGCACTAACACTGAGGTGAAATGCGTATCCGTATCTTGAATGTCGGTAATGCGCGCACGTTGCGCACCTTCAACCAAGACCTTGACCGTACCATCGGGCAACTTAAGCATCTGCAAAATAGTCGCGACACAGCCGATTTCATAAACGTCTTCAGGGGTTGGATCATCTTTACCCGCAGACTTTTGCGCTGCCAACATGATGCTTTTTCCGGCTTCCATCGCAGCTTCAAGCGCGCGAATTGAGCGAGGGCGCCCCACAAAGAGTGGGATCACCATATGCGGAAACACCACCACGTCACGCAGAGGCAACAGCGGCAGCTGAGTCGGTTCAGAAGGCAGGGTCTGATTTTCAGACATGATGAGATCCTAATCAAAAAACTCGGTCGAACCCAACTGGGACGCCGATGAAAAATTCGTAAATACACGAATATGTCTGTTATGTAGACGATAGCCCAAATTTCAAGCGTTTAACGCCGACATAACAAAAAGCCCCTACAAAAGGGGCTGAAAACGATCGGGTTTTTTAGGGTGCGTTGGCTTTTTAAAACACTAAGCCGCCGCATCTCGTAAATTACGTTCAGCTTTCGGTGCTTCTTTTTCATCACCATATACCAACAGCGGCTTGCCCTGACCCTCGATCGTGGCTTCGTCGAGTACCACACGCTTAATATTGCCCTGCGTAGGCAGTTCGTACATGGTATCAAGTAAGGCTGATTCAAGAATCGATCGCAGGCCACGGGCGCCTGTTTTACGTTTAACGGCTTTGCGCGCAATCGCCCGCAAGGCTGCAGGACGAATCTCAAGCTCAGCACCTTCCATCGCAAACAGTTTTTGAAACTGCTTCACTAAGGCATTTTTGGGCTCAGTCAAGATTTGAATCAAGGTATCTTCGTCAAGCTCTTGCAGCGTTGCGATGACCGGCAAACGCCCAACAAGCTCAGGAATCAGACCAAATTTGACCAGATCTTCGGGCTCAACTTCAAGAAATGTTGTGCCAGTTGATTGCTCTGTTTTTGAATCTACTGTGGCACTAAAGCCAATGCCCGAGCGTTCAGTGCGACCACGAATAACTTTTTCGAGACCATCAAATGCTCCGCCGACGATGAACAGAATATTGGTCGTGTCGACTTGAACAAAATCCTGATTAGGATGCTTGCGCCCACCTTGTGGTGGCACAGAAGCAACAGTGCCTTCTATGAGCTTCAACAGCGCTTGCTGCACGCCCTCACCAGATACATCACGGGTGATAGAGGGGTTATCTGCTTTGCGTGAAATTTTGTCAATTTCGTCAATATAGACAATGGCACGTTGTGCTTTATCTACTTCGTAATTGCAATTTTGCAGCAATTTTTGAATGATATTTTCAACGTCTTCGCCCACATAACCCGCTTCGGTTAGCGTGGTGGCATCTGCCATCACAAACGGCACGTTCAATTGACGCGCGAGGGTTTGTGCAAGCAAGGTTTTGCCCGAACCAGTGGGGCCAATTAATAAAATGTTGCTTTTTGAAAGCTCGACGTCATCGCCTTTGATCTCGCCATGGCGCAAGCGTTTGTAGTGGTTATAAACCGCGACCGCAAGCACACGTTTTGACGCAGTCTGACCAATCACATATTGATCAAGAAAGGCTTTAATCTCAGCAGGCGTTGGCAAATCGGTACGAATAGACGCTCGCGCACTCGCCTGGGCTTCTTCACGAATAATATCGTTGCACAACTCAATGCATTCGTCGCAGACAAAAACCGAAGGCCCGGCAATG